>NZ_JADBSZ010000314.1:0-25977 GCF_020246425.1 Microcystis sp. M079S1 | reverse complement strand
TGGCTCTTCGTTACTTGTTATGGTTCGATAGGGGGGCATAAATCGACTAAATCCTTATCTGGCAAGAGACTTAATTGATTAGTTCGCTCTAGAGCAAAAACAATTGACAAAAATCGCTAAATGCCTTTCTATATAAGGGTTACATCCCTTATAACCCCCGTTCATTGCAGAACACAAACCGAAGAGCCAAAAAAGTTAGAGTAGGATTGTTCTAAGTCTCTTAAAGATTGCTGTAAAGGAATAGCTGAGACTTCCCCTAACCATTCTTTTTCTTTTGTTTTTTTTGATTGAGTTAGTCTTTCAGATAACTCTGTATATTTAGGGTTTTTCTCTCCTTTTCGATATAGTTCTTGGCAGTAGGCTAAGGTATCGTTCCACACAACACGCACACACCCGAACAATTGAGACAAAAGCCTCTTTTGTTGGTCTGTTGGGTAAATGCGGTATTGATACCTTGCTTTCATTGGGTTAGAATGGGTGTGTCTGTAGTCTATAATCAGTGATCAGTAAACAGTAAACAGTAAACAGTGATCAGTAATCAGTAATCAGTAAACAGTGATCAGTAAACAGTAAAAAGACAGTAGGAAAATTCTATTTAATACTGCACAGTTAAAAACTCACATCTGATCACTGATAACTGATAACTGATAACTGAATGGTCTCCTAGTTATTTTGTTTCTTCTGTGGGAGGTGTGCCTTATGAAGTTCTTAAGTGCTACATCAAAGAAAAACCGCCGTAAAACGACGGGGTTTTAAACCCAAATTTTCGATAACAGGTAATTGGGCTGTCCTGATGTGAGGAATGATGATAATGAGTCGCCAAAAAGCTCTAGACTACAATTTTGGCAATAATTGGTCGTAGGATTGGATCATTCTTTCGTAAGTAAAGCGAGTGGCATTGATAAAACCTTTTTGTTTCAAATCTTCCAGGCGATCGGGAGCGAGAAGATTTTCTGCAATAATAGTAGCGGCGGCCTCGTGTTCAGTGGGATCGAAATAAACGGCTGCATCGTCAGCGATAACAGTCATGGGGAGACGATTGGAGGTAAAGACGGGACAACCACAGGATTGAGCTTCAATAACGGGAACACCGAATCCTTCCTGAAAGGAGGGAAAAATTAAAGCAGTTGCTAGACAATAAAAGGCGCGTAAGTCATTATCAGAGACGGTTCCTAATTCGATTACTTGTGCGGACAAGTTATTCTGATTAACAAATTCTCGCATATCCGGTAGCAAAGGTTTTCCCATCAAGATCAATCGGCAATTTTCCAGACCGGGGAAAGTGATTAACCTCTTGAATATTTTCAGCAATCCCAATCGATTTTTATACCATTGGTCGCCCCCGACATGAATTAGCCAGGGACAATCACTATTAATGTTAAATTTGGCCACTAGATTTACCGCCGCTGCTCTTGTCATCGGACCGTATCCCTCACTCAAGCAATCCTCGATCACTTCCGTTTGTTCGGGGGTAATTTTGGTTAAACGGAGAACATCGGCACGAGTAGCTTCGGAAGAACAGACAACATATTTAGCCTGTTTGAATCCTCGCAAAATCATCGCCTGATACTGTTTTCCCGTCCAACTGGTGGGATTTTCAGGAATTTCTCCTAGGGCGGAACGAATGGCCAGCAGATCGTGACAGATCACAAAATATTTGCGATCTTTTAGATAGGGAGTTAAATAGGATAACGCCTGATCACAAATGCAGACGATATCGGCCCAATCAAGCTGCTGACGTAACTGCACTGGGAAAATAATTAACTTATCAATATACCCTAACCACTTGCCGATTCCCTGGGGAGAGGATTTCAGTTGACCGAAAATAGGCTGTGCTTGCACTCGCCGAATTTCGTGTCCCTTTTGTCTGAGTCCTTTCTCCACTAAACCGACAAAACGATTGATACTGATCTGCCGATCGTTGACGTAATTTCCCACTATTAAAACTTTCATGATTAGGCTCCAAAAAATCAATTTTTATGGCGGTAAAACTCTCAAACAGTTCCCCCCAGAAAGCGCCCTGTTTGACCGATTAGTTTTGTCAGTCCCTTGTCTTGAGCGGGAATTTGCCGGGGCGGAAATAAGACAAGATGATCGGTAAAGGTTTTGAGTTCTTCGATCTGAGTTTCCGTGACATTCTCCACCCGACGGGCGAACAGGGTGACATCGTGGTTTTGATGAAGACATTTGATCAGGTTAAAAGTTCTCCCCTCGGTTGCCCCGCGACTAGGTGGATAGGGAAAGTTATGGCAAAAAAGGACTAATATTCTCATAATTATGGTTCGGCAGCGGTTTTTGACAATAATTCTACCGTTTCCTTTAGTTGGCTATATACAGGAATCTGAACTGGGTATTTCTCGATCTCCCCAAGGGTGACTTTTCCTCGCCCTGTTAAGAGCAATACGGGCTGACAACCAGCTTCTAGGGCGCATTCTAGATCACTGGCCGCATCGCCGATAAACAACGAGCCGGCTAAGTCGATTCCGTATTGGTGGGCGGCGGCCAGCAGCAGATAGGGGGAGGGTTTGCGGCAGGGACAACCTTCGTCGGGATGGTGCGGGCAGATGGCAAGATCGTGAAAATGCACGCCCAATTGTCGGTATTCCTCGATCATGCGCCCGTGAATCGCCGCTAGATCGTCCCAAGTGAAATAGCCCCTAGCAAGTCCCGATTGATTGGTAATGATGATCAGCAGATAGCCGGCATCCTGCCACTGTTTTAAGGCAGCCGCTGCCCCGGCGGGAATGCTCACCTGTTCTGGTTTACTCAGGTAGGGGATATAGTCAATAACTACCCCATCTCGATCGAGAAATAAGGCTTTGTTCTTTTTTGATCTATCTTCGCTTTCGTGGTCAGAATTGCCAGGAGGTGGCGGAGACGGGTATTTTTGGTCGCCGTCATTGACAGAAATTGCGGGGAAAGGATTCATGATGTGGGACTTTTTCGAGTCGGGGACTAGAATTCTCAGTTCTTCTGTCAGAGACGAGAGCTTGAACCGATGGAAAGACAAAATTCGAGGGATTGTAGCGATTTGTGCTAGTTTTCTCGACTAAATTGCTTCTCCTTACTATCTAGGGCTGGCTGAATAAATCTAAAAACCTTGTTGGGTAAGACTTTTAGATCTTTTGTCAATCAAAAAGTACTGGCTCTGGGAGTGAGCGGGGGGAAATTTAGGCACTTTTTCCCTGAAAATTAGGTAATTGGCCACCTCAAAACTGGGAAAACCCCACACCCCACACCCCACACCCCACACCCTGCCCCCAGGAAAAACTTTTTCAGCAAACCCTATCTAGGTGTTAGAGTATAGCAATCACGGCATATTATACGCCGTCAGGCCTTTGGGCTTTTGATTATATCGGCGGTATTGTCAGGAATTGTTAACATTTTTGTCCAGCCAAACAAAAGGCCAAGACTCGCAAGGGTTGAATCCCCCGCTCAGAAATCCCCCATCCCGGCCAGAATACATCAAAAATTTATTTACAAACAAAACAAATTGTGCTAGAGTTGGCTGCGTTTGTCGTATATTCCGAGAATAACAGGCAAAAGATCACTCTTTTGACTCGATCGCTCTAGGTTTCTCTAGAACTATCATCGGCCTGTTTTTCTTGTCCCGTGATCAATTCTACCATGCTAGGGGTTTTGTACCCAATTAATGGACAGCGATTCTGGTCTTTTGATACTATTGAGAGTTAAATTTATTCAACTAATAAAAATTGGAAAATCAAACCTATGCGAATGGTGGAAAAATCAAACAAAAAATTGGATAGTTTCCAGAGCGATCCCTCTCTGTCAATTTTAATCAAGACTGAATTGGAAGAAGCTTATAACCTGAAGAAAAAACTACTAACCGAGACAAAATATCTAGAGAAAATCCAAGAGATTTGCCAAGTATGTATCCATGCTTATCGCAACAACCACAAAGTATTAGTCGCCGGTAATGGGGGCAGTGCAGCCGATGCTATCCATTTTGGCGGTGAGCTGCACGGCCGATTTCTGAAAGAAAGACAGTCTTTACCAGTTCGCGTCCTCAATAGCGATATCGCCAGTTTAACAGCGATTGCTAACGATTATGGTTACGAATATATTTTTAGCCGCCAGATAGAAGCGGAAGGAAACCCTGGTGATGTGTTTATCGGTATTTCCACTTCGGGAAATTCCGCCAATATCCATCAAGCTCTCAAAGTTTGTCAAGTAAAAGGTCTCACTAGCATCGGTTTAACTGGGGCGAAGGGATTAGCTCTAGAGGAAAAAACCGATTATTGTTTGATGATTCCTAGCACCAGTACCCCGCGCATTCAAGAAGGTCATGGTTTTGTTCTTCATACTATTTGTTTAGCGATCGAAGAAGCGATCTTTCCCAACTAAAATCCCCTAGCAAAAAATCAACCTAAACAGCATACCCATGATCATCAGAACCAAAGCTCCTTTAAGATTAGGTTTAGGTGGTGGCGGCACCGATGTCGAGCCTTACTGTAGTCTTTATGGGGGTTACGTTCTCAACGCTACTATCGATCTCTATGCCTACTGTACAGTCACGGAAATTACTGACAAACAAGTCATTTTTGTTGCCGCCGATCGAGGAGAACAACAAATAGAAACCCTTCAGTTTCCTCTCCCCTATAACGGCGTTCTCGATCTGCATAAAGCGGTCTACAATCGTTTGATTAAAGACTTTAATCAAGGGCAACCTTTGCCGCTGCAAATCACCACCTTTTCCGATGCGCCGGCCGGTTCGGGATTGGGTTCTTCTTCTACCCTAGCCGTGGCCATAGTTAAAGCCTTTGTGGAACTGTTAAAATTACCCCTAGGCGAGTACGATATCGCCCATTTAGCCTACGAGATCGAACGAATTGATCTAGGCTGGTTGGGGGGCAAACAGGATCAGTATGCTGCCACTTTTGGCGGCTTTAATTTTATGGAATTTTATGAACAAGATCGAGTCATAGTTAATCCTTTGAGAATTAAAAATTGGGTGATCAATGAATTAGAAGTCTCTCTGATCCTCTACTATACAGGCATTTCTCGCTACTCATCTCAAGTAATTGAGGATCAAATTCAGAATGTCCAAGAAAAAAATGAGCAGGCGATCGCCGCTACCCATCAACTCAAAAAAGAAGCAATTCTCTTTAAAGAAGCACTGCTTAAATCAGATTTTATGGGGATAGCAGAAATTCTGAGAACTTCTTGGGAAGCGAAAAAGAAATTATCCAAATTAATTAGTAATCCGGAGATCGATCGCATTTATCAGGTAGCTAGGGAAACCGGGGCCTATTCAGGCAAAATATCGGGAGCAGGTGGCGGTGGTTTTATTATCTTTATGGTCGATCCTACCAAGAAAATCGAAGTAATTAAAGCTTTGAAATCAGCAGGAGGCCAAGTGATTAATTTTCACTTTACCAAATACGGAACCCAAGCATGGACATTATAACAAGCCAAGGATCAACGGGGAAGGATTATCCCTGTAACCCTAAAAATAGTTTTTAAAAGATTGGCAATAATTCAAATTTTTGAGGTGTATCTATGGATGTAATTATTCTGGCGGGTGGGTTAGGAACCAGGTTGCGATCAGTGATCAACAGTTTACCAAAACCCATGGCTCCCGTTGCTGACAGACCTTTTTTAGAATATCTATTAGATTACCTAATTTCTCAAAAAATTACCAACAAATTTTTAGTTTCTGTGGGCTATGAACATCAGAAAATTATCGATCATTTTGGCGATAATTACAAGGAATACGAACTGACTTATCTGATAGAAGATACACCCTTGGGAACTGGAGGAGCGATCCAGTTGGCACTAAATAAAATTCAAACCGAACAAGCATTAATTGTTAACGGAGATACCTTGTTTAATGTCAATTTATCCGCCTTAATTAATTTACATAGTCAAAAGAAATCCCTGATGACTGTTGCTCTGAAGCCGCTAACTGACTTTGATCGTTATAATAATGTTCTGCTAGACGATGACCAAAAAATTATCGGGTTTGAATCCAAAAAATATCAAGATAAGGGCTATATTAATGGCGGCATATATTGTGTATGGAAAAACATATTATCCAGCTTTGATCTGCCATCAAAATTTTCTTTTGAGGACGACTTTCTCAAAGTTTATACCGAGAAAATTCCTATGTATGGCTTTATTTCTGACGAATATTTTATTGACATAGGCATCCCCCAAGATTACGAAAAAAGTCAGATTGAATTACCTGAACTTTTTAATTCCCGAAATCAGGTTTAACATCAGGATTAAAATACGAACCGTAAAACTTGGCGACTTTGATCAAATTATGGTCTTGATACCATCTGTGAGCGTTGTCAGCAATTTGCTGAAGTTGAGTCAAATCGAGACTAGACAGATTTTCATCAGCTACTAAATAATGTTTATTATTTTCTACTCCATCGGCTTCAGAAGGGTTATAGTCTGTTAGAACTGGAACCAAACCGTGGGCGGCATAGGCGGCAAAGACAGTGGATTTGCCTAAATCTCTTGGAAAACGGCTATAATCTAGAAAGCCTCCCCGTGAAGTTAACATTAATTCACTAACAACCTGATTAGACTGAAATCCCATAGGGACTATCTCTATTCCTTTGAATTGACCTTCTGTGGTACTCAAATCACAGGGATAACCAACATCATAAATGCGTTCAATGCCTCAAGCTCGACAGGCTTTTAACAGGTTTTTACTGAATTTTGTATAGACTAGGGGGCGAGTGTGCTGGGAACCGAAAACAATAAGGTATGGTGGGCGTTCCTTGAGAGGAGGAATACATTGGGGTTCACCCATAGTAGAAAAATTTGGTAAGCAAATAACTTCAGTTTTTCCAGTCAATCGTGAAACTATATTTTCAATTCTGGAAGTAGTAGTTACGATTGAATCAGCTAATCTTAAGATTTGATAAGAAGTTAGTAAAAATCTAAAAGCGGGGAAAATTATACCTTTTCTTGTGTAAGTTGCGCTGAACTCATGGACTAGGATAATTAATTGAAAGTCTCTAGTTTTTGTGAGATATTGTAATACTCTCAAGAGCCAATGGGGAACATCGTAGTGTCTACAGTTATAATGTAGGAGAACCCCCAAACAATCTGGAGTTATCAATGAAGACAAAACCCTGGGATCGTCCATATTCCTGAGAGATTTATAGTTGATCAAGCGGCTTACTATACCAGTTTCTGCTCTAATCGCTTCAGCTAAAATAACGTTGAAATCTCCATCATTAGTGTAGAATGGAACAATTTGTATAATTTGTTTTTGATTGATTGGTTTTGTTGTGTCAAACATAGATTCCTCCACTCAAGTAAAATCCTAGATGTCTTTGTAAACACGACGCCAACACGGTCAGCGCATCCTAACAATCCTTGACAAAATAAAATTTATGTGGGTTGCTTACCCAGAGGGCGATTCAAGCATATTTGAGGAGAATTTGCCACCTCAATGTTTAGGAAACAACCGACCAAATGGGTCGAGTTCGTAAGCATTTCAATTGATTGCTATCGCTCAAAAGGCATGGAAGGCAATCCTATCACAAAATTGGCCAATTGTCAATAGCGTTTGGGATGCGCTCACCCTGCTTCATGTTCCTTCAGCAGCTTTTCTGGAATTTTGCGAATTAGGAAGTAGATGGGGAGTTGTTGATAACTCATAGGAAGCACGATAATTAGTCATGCTTTCCAGAGACTTTTGATTTTGGTCTTGATGCCATTGTATAACTCCTCGAAGACAAGATTCCAGAAATAACCATACTGGGGAAATCGCTTGACCAGTAAAGCATCGGAAGGAAAAAGAATTCTGGGGGTTTTCATGGAGTAAGGTCTGACTATATATCTTATTTGACTGGGTTCGGGCATCCAATGACCGATATACATATCTTTTTGAAAAAACTTCGCTTGCAGAAATAACCCTAAAGCTCTATCAAATCCCCAGAGAGGCAACCAAGTTAAAATTTCTCCTATCCTCATATTGCGGACAAAATCATCTAAGGCTTCTTTCACCAGGATTGTTTTCCAAATATTATTATTGAAAGGTTCTAGATGATAGCCATGAAAATCTTTTCTTTTGGCGTAGGGCCATAAAGCTAGTCTTAACTCGAAAGGATTATCTAGGGGAGCGATAGGAACTTCCACTAAATCTTGGTATTTATCTTGTCTTTTTCTAGAGATATTTAACTGATTGATAGCGGGTAGCTCCGGCCAGGGAGCTTTAATTTTTTCCTCATCGAGATAATCAATTCCCCCCTTATGGAGACGTAAGAGCCAACTTTGGGGAAAATTATCAAAGTAATCTTTCGCTAAGGCAACCACCTGGGGATGCAAGAAATCATCATCATCGAGAGCCAACACATATTGACCGGAAGCATTGAGAAGACCGACGGCTCTCTGGGCTGTTTCTCCCTGATAAAGACTATGAAAAATTTTCACTCTGGGGTCTTCTACGGAAGCGGTAACTGCCCCGGGAGGATAAACCAAAATAAATTCTACTTCTCCTTGAATTGCCAGAAGTTGTTGCAACCAATATTCGGAAAATTGGCCCAGAGTTGGAGTAACGATTGATAGAATTGGTGTTGACACCTTGTCCATGATAAAAAAATTTTTCCTCTATTTTTTGATGCCATTGTATCATAGGGGACTTGCGCTTTGATAATGTGCCATTTAGGGCTGGTCTGATTCGGCTCTTCTCGACTTTGTGTGATAATTTTTGCTTATAGAATCGTGAAATGTTTACTGGGAAAGACTTTTAGGACTATTTTGCTGAAGAACCTATCAGTATAGACCTCGTTGCCACACAGAAACCAGAAGAGCCCTGAGTCTTCTACAGAGAGATTTTCTGGCTGGGATATTATTCCCACGCAAGTCCCTAGTTCTCCGGCGACAAGGAAAATTTCTGGAAGATCAGAAGGCTAAGAGGTCAAGAGTGGGAATTCAAGAGAAATAAAATCGATATTCAACTTGTTTCCCATCCTAAAATCTGATTTCTAGGTTTTTTTATCTGGCTCTTCGTTCCTGGAGAGTACGAAGTTGAGAGTGGTGAAATCGAGTAACGGTTATGCGGCTAAGTCCAGCAGATCAGGATTGGGGATGGGGTCGGGTTTGGCGGCGAGTAATTTAGGCAAAAGTAGACTGGGTGGGCTTTGCGGGAAAAAGGCTTGGGCGAGGGTGTTGCCGGGCGAGTAGAGCAATCCGCTCGCTCGGGAAGCCATGGCAGGGAAGAGTGGGAAACCAGCGAGGGAAGTCTGCCCAAATGGTCTTAGGCAATTCTAAACTGAGAACTTGGAGCAAACCAAGGGCAAGGGCATTGAGAGTAACAAAACGTTCAAAGGCTTCGACTTTAGCCAAAATTTCAGCCTGAACATCCTGGGGATAGCCAGATTTCCCCCCCCGGCAAGAACTTCCCACTGTCCAGTACTCTAGAAGAGCCAAAAGTAAAAAGGAAAAAAACGGAGATAGGAGTGGGAAAATTAATACTGATAACTGATAACTGATAACTGATAACTGATAATCCTGTGGCTGTTTTAAAAGATAATCGGGCTACCGTCCAAAAGGTTCTCTGGATCACCCTGCTGCTGAACATTTTGGTTATGGCGATCAAAGCGGGGGTGGGTTTGAGAATTGGTGCTTTAAGTCTGCAAGCGGATGCTCTCCATAGTGTCACCGATAGTGCGAATAATGTCTTGGGATTGGTAGCGATGCGGTTTTCCTCTCCCTATCCCGATCGAGATCATCCCTACGGACATCTGAAATACGAAGCGATCGGAGCTTTAGCGATCGCCGCCTTTTTGGGGATTGCCTGTTTTGAAATCTTGCAAGGGGCGGTCATGCGTATTATCAAAGGAGGAAAACCCGTCGAGATTGCAGGTCCTGAGTTATGGCTATTAATTATCGTTTTAGGGGTGAATATTTTTGTCACCTATTATGAAAGATCGGTGGGGCAGCGTGTCGGTAGTGCGATTTTGATTGCCGATGCTCGTCATACCATGAGTGATGTGTGGGTGACAATTACGGTTTTATTGGGTTTAGTCGGGGTTTGGGTGGGCAATACGGCTAATATTCCCAAATTACAATGGTTAGATGTGATTTTGTCCTTTCCCGTCGCTTTTTTGGTGTTTAGCAGTGGTTGGAAAGTCCTGATGGAGAATTTACCTTTGTTAGTGGATGAAATGGCGATCGCTCCTGAAGTGATTCATCAAATTGTGATGGAGGTGCCGGGGGTGCTTAATTGTCATGCGATCGCGTCTCGGGGAGTGGTGGGAAGACAGGTATTTATAGAAATGCACCTAGTTGTCTCCGCTCAAGATGTGGAAACTGCTCACGCAATCACGGAAGCGGTAGAAGCAAGATTAACCCAACAATTTAGCCCTGTGAGAATTTTAATTCACGTTGAACCGCCGGATTATCGTTCCGATCAGATCACTTTTGATGAAGAAGTGTGAAGCAAAAAGGCCTAAAATAAGTAGCAAACTTTTGCTAGAGGTGGCCATGACGACGGAAAATCAAGCTAGAAGCATAGTAGTTACTGGTGGAGCAGGATTTATCGGCTCGAATTTTGTTCATCATTGGTGCGAGAATTATCCTGAGGATCGTGTCATTGTTCTTGATGCTCTTACCTACGCGGGCAATTTGAATAATTTAGCGACACTGAAAGATAGAAAGAATTTTCGTTTTCTGCAAGGGGATATCTGCGATCGAGCTTTAGTTGATGAATTATTTGCTAGTGAAAATATCGATACAGTTGCCCATTTTGCCGCCGAATCCCATGTGGATCGATCGATTCTCGGTCCTGGGGCTTTTGTGCAAACTAATATGGTGGGAACTTTTACTCTATTAGAAAGTTTTCGACAACATTGGTTAAGTAATCATCAACACGATAACTATCGTTTTCTGCACGTTTCCACCGATGAGGTTTATGGCAGTTTAGGAGTAGATGATCCAGCTTTTACCGAAACGACTCCCTATGCTCCTAATAGTCCCTATTCTGCTTCAAAAGCGGGGAGTGATCATCTAGCGAGAGCTTATTTTCATACCTACGGAATGCCGACAATTATTACTAATTGCTCTAATAATTATGGTTCCTACCATTTTCCCGAAAAGTTAATCCCTTTGATGTGTATTAATATTCTTTTGGGTAAACCTTTACCCGTTTATGGTGATGGTCAAAATGTTCGAGATTGGTTATATGTTCGGGATCATTGTCAAGCTTTAGATACAGTTATTCACAAGGGGAAAGCGGGAGAAACCTATAATATTGGCGGAAATAATGAGGTAAAAAATATCGATTTAGTCAGGATGTTATGTGAGTTAATGGATGAATTGGCCACCGATTTACCCGTGAAACCCGCTCAGAATTTAATTACTTTTGTCAAGGACCGGCCCGGACATGATCGCCGGTATGCTATTGATGCCAGTAAAATTCGCACCGAATTAGGTTGGCAACCTCAAGAAACGGTAGAGGGGGGATTAAGAAAAACCATTCAATGGTATCTCGATCATCGGGATTGGTGGCAACCTTTGTTATCCAAAGAATATCAAGAGTATTATGGGAAAGTTTACGGTTAGAGAGGGGTAAAAACTAGACCTCTTGTAAAAATCAAAAATTGTTGTTAGGGTTAGGAGTCAGGAGTCAGGAGCCGGGAGTCAGTAGCCGGGAGTCAGTAGCCGGTCGTTTCAGGCTTTGTTATCCTCTTTTTTTTGTACCAGTTTGTGTACTAAAAGAAGAATAATGCAAGGTTTTTGAAGGTCTTAATCCTATTTTCGCAGCATGAACATCGGATTTTAGCAGGTCAAAAGCCTTATTTTAAAAGGGTTTTACCATTATTCAGCCAACCCTAATTATGCAAGAGGTTTAATTTAATCTTAATTGCGGGTGTGTTAGTTTTGGCTAACACACTTCGACTTTGTACCTCACCATTAAGATATCGGCGTTATTTTCGATAATATCGAAGGGCTGCCGACCGTTCCCTCGATCGCCACTTGTGGAATTACCGCCTGGATGAGTTAGAATCGGAAAGGAGAATTTTTGAGTAACCATGATCAAATTACGTCTAAAACGCTTTGGTAAAAAACGCGAAGCCAGTTATCGTATCGTTGCGGCCGTTAGCACCAGTCGTCGCGATGGTCGTCCCCTAGAGGAGTTAGGATTCTACAATCCCCGCACCGATGAAGTACGTCTGGATGAAGAAGGGATTATCCGACGCTTACAACAAGGCGCGCAACCGACGGACACCGTGCGCGGCATTCTCACCAAACAGAAAATTTTCGAGAAAATCAATGCCTAGTACCCCCAACTATCTCGAACTGGTGAAATTTATGATCGAGCCGTTTTTGGAAGATCCAGCCAGTCTGAGATTGGATATCGAGCGCTGTAAGGAAAATGAACGTCTTTGGGTGCGTGTAGCCTTCGATGATGTCGATAAAGGCAAAGTTTACGGCCGGGGAGGACGCAATTTACAGGCGATTAGAACTACCCTAGAAATGGCGGCCGCGAGTGTGGGTCGCTCTCTTTATCTAGAAGTCTATGCGGCCGAAAATGAAGCTGAACAGCGCCGCACCCGTCGTTCTAATGGTAACTTTGAAGGTACGGAAAGAAGACCGAGCAATCGCCGACCACCCGCACCCCGGCAGCCCAATAACTAACGAGCGATTTTAGGAAAACAGGGAAGGGGTTTCATCCTCGACCCTCTCCAGTTGCTCTAATTGCTGCCAAACTTTGGCGAGTAAAGTGGTTAATCCGGCTCCCGTAACAGCGGAAATAGTCAAAATCTCGGCATTGGTTATTTTAGCAAACTGCTTTTGATATTTATCTATCGTTTCCTCGTCCACAGCATCAATTTTGTTGAAAACCAGTATTTGCGATCGCTTTTCCAATTCCCGACCATAGGCGGCTAATTCTCCTTGGATAATTTGATAATCGGCGATCGGGTCTTCTGATGTCAAGGAGACAAGATGAATTAACAGGCGTGTGCGTTCGATATGGCGCAAAAATTCGTGTCCTAAGCCGATTCCTAGGTGCGCTCCCTCGATTAATCCCGGAATATCGGCGAATACCGTCCCATCTCCCGTGGGTTTGCGTACCACTCCCAAGTTAGGAATGAGAGTCGTAAAGGGATAATCGGCGATTTTGGGACGAGCAGAGGAAACAGCCGAGATTAGGGTGGATTTTCCCGCATTGGGCAGCCCGATAATGCCCACTTCCGCTAATAACTTCAATTCTAGGCGTAAATGGCGTTTTTCTCCGTCTAAACCGGGTAAAGCGTATTCGGGTGCGCGATTATTATTACTTAAAAAGTGGCGGTTGCCTAATCCCCCTTTTCCCCCGGCAGCCACGATTAAAGTCTGTTCGGGAGTGACCAAATCGCCGATAATTTCCTCGCTATCGAGATCGTAAACCACTGTACCACAGGGAACTTTAATAATGCGATCGCTACCGTTGGACCCGGTGCAGTTGTTCGGGCCGCCCCGTTTACCGTCATCGGCCTTAAAATAGCGACTATACTGGAAATCTAGCAGGGTTTGCAGGTTCTGAGTCGCCACGAAAATCACCGAACCACCTTTTCCCCCATTACCTCCGGCCGGACCGCCAGCGGGGACGTATTTTTCCCGACGGAAAGCGACAATTCCATCACCTCCCTTACCCCCTTCTACTTCTATTTCGGCGCGATCAATAAACTGCATAAGATTAAGTAATTAAAGTGAAAAAATGATCAATATCAAAGCTGTTATAGGTTAACATCTTGCCAATTTAAAGCTTCTGCGAATCCCTGAAAATGTTTGACATTAGTAGTAGCGATGACTAGATAACGACTCGGATATTGTTTTTTTAATAACTGCCAATGAGCAAGAATAATAATATCTACGTCAATATTGTAATTATCAGCCGTTTGTTTGCCAATCTTTCGAGTTTCTACCCAAATTTGTGACGCTTCTAACATCACCTCGGTATCTAAATTTAAAAAATCAATGACATTGCGTAATTCATTAAGATTATCTAGGCTATTAAAGGAATTTTTTTTGACCGATTCTAATAATAGGCTTCTTCTGACTTCATAATCACAGATATCGGAACTAACTACATAAACGCCTTTGGACAAAAGTGAATAAAGCCAGTCTTCGCATTCAGCAGGTTTACCCGCTTTTTTAGGATGAGTTAATAAACCCAAAACCCCCGAATCGATAAAGACAATCATCCTTGGCTATAAAGCTTTGAACCCAAAGGACGAGCATTATCAATCGCAGTCTGAAAATTGAGCAAACACTCAGAAATTTGTTGGTCTTGCTCATCGGTTATTTGTGACCGTTTTTGTCGTCTTTGTTCTAAGATAGCCAAAGCCGAACGATTTCGTTTAATTTGTTCTTTTCGATCCCAATCCGGATAATTGACGAGTTTGGGTTTTAATTGATTCATCTCTTTTAAGTAGGTAGGTGTTAAAAATTGCCAGACATCCCCCTTATCAAGGGGGGAAGGGGGGATCAAAGACAGAATCTATCTTCAATTTAATTGATTCATCTCTTTGACTGGAAATTGTCTATCACAATCTTAGCCGATCCCTTGACCAAGAACAAGAGGTAACAGGCCTCCCCTTTCAAGGGGATGAAAATTCAAATCTTGCTGATTTCAAGCTACCGACGACCAGTGATAGTCACTGATAACTGATAACTGGTAACTGATAACTGAAATGACACCTCACAACTCCAGTCACTATCCTCAATAATTTTAGTACATTTGTTTGCAGATAAAAAACTTGTTTCTGGGCGGGGAATCCCTACAATGGAAAACAGGATAATTAGTAGTGGATAGAAACCGATGGGGCAGTTTTTTAAACAAGCTTTCGCTAGTTGCTTGGGAACTTTATTGGGATTATTGGCATTTTCGACCTTAGGTGTGGGGGGATTAGCATTTTTACTGCTTTCTTCCCTTATTTCTAGCGATAGCTCCCTAGTTAAGGAAAAATCAGTCTTAGTTTTTAACTTAGCCACCAATATCAGCGATGCTCCCCCTAGTTCCAGTTTAGCCGATAGTTTGACCGGTGAGAGTACGACCACTTTAAATTTGCGACAGGTGATAGCGGCGATCGAAAAGGCCGCCCTTGATGATAACATTGTCGGTCTGTTACTCTATGGTCGCGACAATATCGGTGAATATGGCTATGCTACCCTGACGGAAGTGCGGCAAGCTTTGGCAAAATTTCGCCAATCGGGTAAAAAAATTATCGCCTACGATATGGAATGGACGGAAAAGGAATATTATCTCGCTTCCGTTGCTGAAACGGTGATTATTAATCCCGTGGGGAGAATGGAAATTAATGGTTTAAGTAGTCAACAAACCTTTTTTGCCGATGCACTAGAAAAGTATGGTGTGGGGGTACAAGTGGTAAAAGTGGGTTCTTTTAAAGGTGCAGTGGAACCCTATACGCGTCAGGATTTAAGTGTCCAGAATCGTCAGCAGCTGCAAACCCTACTCGATACAATTTGGTCTAACTATAGTTCCACAGTGGCCAAAAGTCGCAATTTAACCCCCCAACAGGTGCAAACTATTTCTGATACTCAAGGTATTCTGGAAGCAACCACGGCGAAAAAGGCGGGTTTTGTTGATGAAGTGGCCTATTTAGATCGAGTAATTGTTTTAGCTAAAGAGTTGACGGGAGAAGCAAAAAATAAAACTAATGAGGAGGGAAATTCTGGCTCTTTTTCGCAAATTTCTTTAGCTAATTATGCTAGTTCTCTCGATGAGGAGGAAAATAGTAGCGATCAAATAGCGATAGTTTATGCAGAAGGGACAATCGTAGAAGGTCAGGGAGATAGAGGCCAAATCGGTGGGGATAAATTGGCGAAGGAACTGCGAAAATTACAGGGGAAGGAGGAGGTGAAAGCGGTAGTTTTGCGGATCAATAGTCCGGGGGGAAGTGCCACCGCTTCTGAGGTGATTCTGCGGGAAATTAAGCGTTTAGATGCGACCAAACCGGTAATTATTTCTATGGGTGATGTGGCAGCTTCTGGGGGTTATTGGATCGCCATGGGGGGTCAAAGAATTTTTGCCGATAATGATACAATTACTGGTTCCATCGGTGTGTTTGGATTATTGTTAAATATCCAGAAGATTGCTAATAATAATGGCATCGATTGGGATACAGTGAAAACTGGAGAATTAGCCGATATATCTACTATTACCAGACCGAAAAATCCCCAAGAATTAGAAATTTATCAAGCGGCAGTTAATCGGTTCTATGATTTATTTATCGAGACGGTAGCCAAGGGGCGAAAATTATCCCCAGACAAGGTTAGAACTGTGGCCCAAGGTCGTGTCTGGACGGGAAAAGATGCGGTTAAAATTGGTTTAGTTGATCAAATTGGTGGTCTAGAAGTGGCAGTACAATATGCGGCCAAAACAGCTAAATTAGGGGATGATTGGAGTCTTCAAGAATATCCTCGATCGCAAAGTTGGCAAGAAGAACTTCTCTCTAATTTCTTGCAAACCTATCTTCCTCCTCTCACTAAAAATAATTACCCTTTGACGCAGGAATGGCAAAATTTTCAGCAGGAATTATTGAAGTTACCGACATTTAACGATCCCCATAGTGTTTATGCTAAGTTACTTTTTAATCTCGATTTTCGCTGATACTTAGGTAAAAATAATGCTCCCTAATTCTGAAATTCTTTGACAAAAATTTCTATGAATCGCCCTAATAGTGTGATTTTTGGTTTAGCCTATATTCTGGGATTATTATCTACAGGTCTGGTAGATTTTAGTCCCCAGTTAAACCGATGGCAAGAAGTGGTAATTAGAATTGTTATTCTTAGTCTAATTACCACGTTAACCACAATTTTTATCCGTCGTTTTTGGTGGCAAAGTCCCCAGAAAAAAATTTGGCTGATAGCGGGATTAATAGCTATATTTGCCGTTGTTTATCTAGAAATTCGCACTCCTTACCCCAGCGCAAACGATATCAGTCATCTTTTAAAAAATAATGTGGTTAACTCTATTAAAATCACGGGGAGTATTATATCAGAAATCCGTCTCAATCGCCGAGAAAATTTACAATTTTGGTTAGAAGTAAAAGAATTTAGCCTTAGGAATTTACCCACAAAAAAATCCGAGGGTAAACTCTACGTTACTCTACCCAATCTAGCAGAAAATCAGGTTTATCCCGGACAAGAAATAACAGTTAAAGGATTACTTTATCGTCCCCGTCGTGCCAATAATCCTAGTGCTTTTGACTTTGCTAATTATCTAGCGCGTCAGGGTGCTTTTGCTGGTTTAAAAGGGGAAATAATTATTGATAAAAAATCACCGACTTGGGGAGTTTGGCAGATTCGTCAGCGCATTGTTGAGGCACAAATTCAAGGAATAGGCCAAGAAAAAGGCACTTTATTAAGTTCGATTACCCTCGGACGACAAGCGGTTAATTTGCCAGCAAAAATCACAGATTTATTTATTAAAACTGGATTAGCTCACATTTTAGCAGCTTCTGGCTTTCATGTGTCTATTTTGTTGGGATTTGTTTTAACTATTACTCGCAATTTATCACCCAAAAAACAGTTTATTATTGCCGTTACTATCTTAATAATTTACGGCACCTTAACAGGGTTACAACCTTCAGTTATGCGGGCGATTTTGATGGGAATTGGGGCATTAATCGGTCTGCTTTATAATCGACAAGTTAATAGTTTAGGCTCCCTGTTACTAGCAGCTACAATTCTATTATTATGGCAACCTCTCTGGATTTGGGATTTAGGATTTCAGCTAAGTTTTTTAGCGACTTTGGGATTAATTATTACCGTTCCCTTACTGAAAAATAAAATTGACTATTTCCCTAATTTAATCGCTGAACCTATAGCTATTAGTCTAGCTGCCACTCTCTGGACTATGCCTTTATTAATGTTTACCTTTAACTCGATCGCTCTTTATAATATCCCGATTAACATTATCACAACTCCTCTAGTTACCCTGATTAGTTTAGGAGGAGTTTTTACTGCTTTTTTAGGTTTAATTTATCCCCCTTTGGGCAGTATCAGCGCTAGTATTCTCTATTACCCTCTAGAGTTATTACTGCAAATTACCACCTTTTTTAGTCGGCTTCCTTTTAGTACCTACTCCACAGGTAAATTATCTTTAGGAGTGATGTTAATTATTTATATTTGCCTTACCTTAATCTGCTTTAATATCTGGTTTCGTCAACGGTGGCATTTAGTTGGTTTATTTATCCTCACTTTAATTTTAATACCGATTATTTATCAGCATTTTACTTTAACTCAGGTGACAGTTTTAGCCACCAAATCGCAACCGGTAATCATTATTCAAAATCGAGGAAATACTCTCTTAATTAATGGGGAGGAACCCGCAACAGCACGTTATACAGTTTTGCCTTTTTTGCGACAGGAGGGAATTAATCAAATACAAGGAGCAATAACCGTCAATAATTCGGCGCAATTCTCAACTATCAGTCAGAGCATACCAATCCAAAAAACTATTACTTTATCCCAGTTAGAAAAATTTAATCTTGGCGAAATTACTGGACAATTGATCGAGAAAAATTTATTTAAATTTCAGGTAAAAAATCAATCTTGGCTATGGATTGTCAACCCGAAAAATCCCGTTAATTTATCCCAAGAATTCAGCCCTCTAGTGTTATTATGGCAGGGAAGTAATCTAGATAAACAATGGTTAGAGTCCATTCGACCTCAAACAGCGATCGCTGTCACCACCAATCTCTCCCGCAATGCCAAAAATCAACTGAGAAAGGCCCGGATTAAGACTTACTGGACCGGGAGAGATGGAGCGATTCAATGGACAGCAAAAAATGGATTTCAACCCTTTCTAATTAATGAGTAATTTGTACTACCAAAACTGAACAGGGAGCATGATGCACCACATAATTACTGACACTACCTAAGATTAGCTCAGATAAACCCGATCGACCGTGACGACCAACAATAATTAAATCTATCCCCTCTTGCTGGGCAACTTGACAAATTTTCTGCCCCGGATCACCGATATAATAATCAGCCTTGGCCGTGATATTATCTTCCTTAGCTCGATCGACTAAACCGTTTAACCAAGCTTGTAATTCCGCTTGCATTTCTTCGGTGATTTGTTGTTCTAAGGCGATCATATCGGAGGGATAACCGCCACCATAACCGATCAGATTACCATAAATAAAAGTTTCCGTGTAGGGGGTCAAAGGTTTGGACAGACTATAAATAATCCGCAACTCACTAGCGTAGGTTTTCGCTAAGAGAATAGCCGTATTCAAAACCTCTGGAGTGGGATCTTGATAATCCACAGCCACGAGAATTTTATTATAGAGTTTGTTGGTATCCTGATCGACTGAGATTGTTTCCGTATTATCCATAGAATTAGCCTCCTCGATAGCAGATAACGTCAGGGTTGAAGTTATTCTTTTTTCCCATCGGCTGCCAGCAATACCCTGGGGAAATAGCCAAAAATTGCTGAAAGCTGATGATTGATAGTTGACGCTCCTCTACCTCTAGTGTGACATTTTTCGGATGATTTAGCTGAATTAGCAAAAAAATTAACAATTTCCCCTACTGTCACCCCTATCCTCACTTATGGCAGTTATCTTAATGGTGAGGTATGAAGTTTTCGTTTTGGTGAGACTCCGAGACGATACCCGATCAGTTTATACTTCATCTTTATGAGAAACGCCGTAACTAGAAAAATGGCCAATTAATGGGATAAATGCAATTTTTGTCTTTTTCTCTTGCCTTGAGAGATTTGCCCAGAGCAGCTACGGTATATAATGCAATTAGAGCGAGTTCTAAACCAACAACTTATGATTAGTCGCTACATTGTTGCATGGCTCCCGATGATCGTAATAGGAATTAGTAACGGTATTCTCAGGGAAAGCACCTACGGAAAATATCTCGATGAACTACGCGCTCATCAAATTTCTACCCTGACAGGAATCCTCTTTTTTAGTCTTTATATTGGCACTCTTGTCTATTTTTGGGGTCTAGAATCGTCCGGTCAAGCAATTACCATCGGTTTAATTTGGTTACTATTAACAGTGGGTTTTGAATTTCTGTTCGGCCATTTTATCGCTGGTCACTCTTGGTCAAGATTAGGGCAAGATTATAATCTTTTAGCGGGACGAGTTTGGATTTTTGTTCTCTTGGTCATTACTTTTGCTCCCTTACTATTTTATCAACTTTTTTCTTAATTATGAAAGCTATTATCATTAATCGCTATGGCGATAGTAATGTTCTCCAATACATAGACATAGAAAAGCCAATTCCCCAAGCTAAGGAAGTCTTAATTAAGATTATGGCAGCGGGAATTAATCCGATTGATTGGAAGATTCGTCGGGGGATGCTCAAAATAGCCACAGGTAATAAGTTTCCCCTGCAATTAGGTTTTGATTATGGAGGAATTATCGTTGAAAAAGGCAGTCAGGTGGAACAATTTCAGATCGGAGATGAGGTTTTTGGTTTTCTCAATCAATTGCCCGGTAAAACCTATGCTGAATATGCAATTATTCCCGCTTCCCTCTTAGTTAAAAAACCGCATAATCAGAGTTTTATTGAAGCTGCCGCCACTCCTTTAGCTGCTTCTACCGCTTTGCAAGTCTTGCGAGATTTTGGCAATATTCAAGCAGGAAATCGGATTTTAGTTAATGGTGCATCGGGAGGAGTGGGTAGTTTTGCTGTGCAGATAGGAAAAATTTTCTCCGCAGAAGTAGATGGAGTTTGTAGTAGTAAAAATATCGATTATGTCACCTCTTTAGGAGCCGATAAAGTTATCGATTATACTCAAGAAGATTGGAGAAAAACCGAGCGGAAATATGATATAATCTTCGATGCTGTGGCTAAGTCTTCTTTTTGGCACTGTCGTCAGCTTTTAAAACCCCAAGGCACCTATATAACCACCCTCCCAAATCCCGGAATTATCCTCCTAAATTATCTCGGTGCTTGGTTGCCCCAAAAAGGGAAACTGATATTTTTTGCTCAAGCACAAGCGTCCGACTGGCAATTTCTCAAAGAAGCGATCGAATCGGGAAAATTAACTGTTAGAATCGATCGCACCTATACTTTTTCCCAGGTGGCAGCAGCTCATAGTTATAGTGAATCGGAAAGAGTGCGAGGAAAAATAGTCCTGATACCCGATTAAGGATAAATAGTTAGGGATTTTTCTGTTTTTTTGGGGAACGAGTAAATAGTTTTAAGTAGGTAGAAACAGAGAATTCTTTAATTGGGAAGGTGATAAAAGTCAAGGGATTAATAGTAATAATAATATTGCGGCTATCCCTCTGTACCGCCTTGATAATCTGTTTAGCCACCCAATCGGCGGACATAATACCCACAGGATTTAAATTACTCTTAAAAGGGCCAAGAATTAGCTTTCTTACCACACAGGGAGCATCTAAACGACGCAGGGTAATCATATCACCGATCGCTCGTTTACTGAGTTCGTAGAGGGGACTAAAGGCAGGATTAACCTCCGCTTCCGAGGTATTCACCCAGACTTCCTTGCGGGCAATTTGCTCGTTAGTGCGGACAGTTTTGAAGAATAATTCCATTAAACGCCAGACGGAAAAAGTATTCACTTCGTAGGCTAATTCGATCGCTTCTGGGGTTCTTTGGCCGTGGACATTAACGCCATGATTTAAAATTAGTATATCTACAGACTTAAATAGGTCTTCAAGTTGCGTTTCTTCACCGATTTGCCATTTTACGGTTTTTATGGGTACTGATTCGCCGTTAATTTCAATAGCGATCGCATTCTCCCCAGAAGTGAGCGCGATTACCTTGGCTCCCTTCAGTTGTAGGTACTTTAACAGCGATCGCCCTAAAGTTCCATTCGCTCCGGTAATGGCGATCGTTTTGCCCTTGAGAGAAAGTGCCGTCCCCATCAATTTATCCATAAAGGTAAAAGTGCCACAATAATAAGCCTTTTGGTTATCAAAATGGTGTCGCCAGTGGTAGGTACGATTAACGCGCCATGGAGCGGGTAAACTCTCAAATTGCCCCGGACGATGGGTTAAATCGGTTAATTCGTCCAGATTTGCCATACCTAAACCTCGACCGATCGCCGTACTGAGAAAAGCCAAAGTATAAAGGGAGCCTAACCAACCCAACCAAGGGCGATCGAACCCCCAATAGTAGGCCAGTAGTACAGGCAAAACACTGGCAGCCAACATAACCAAGGCCTCCGGTACATCATTGTACCAGTGCGCCCGACGATAAATTTCCTCGCTCATGACCGACAGATCGGGACGAAAAACCCGATGATGCCAGACGTGCAGACGATAAAGGGGCTGCCAATGGTGGGCCAGAGCATGATAGCAATCACGCACGATCTCCACCCAAATAATTGAGCCACAAATCAGTCCGACACAGAGGAGCAGGTTTGACATAGGGGATAAATGTTAAATTTTCTCAACGAATGTAAACAAAGTAATCTTAGCCCAAAAAAGCGCATTTATCGGGTAAAAGGAACCAATAGCCTGAAAAACTGGGGTTTCTTTCCCGAAAAAAACTTAAGATTCCGTTAAAAATTTTAACAATTTTCGGTAAGATAAAGCAAGAAATAAGCTTCTATTTGAACAGTTACTTAACCTGAGTCGATTATGGCAGAAAATTATTGGTCGCGAGAGGATGATAACGAAGAATTAGACCCGATCGGTTCCCTCCTATCTGACTGGTCCGATCCCGAAGACGAGGAGGAGGAATTTAGGAGCGAAATTTTTCAAGGCCGATCAGGACGCAGACAGAAAGCGGCTTTTAGCCTCATGGCGATCTGGACAATAATTATCGTACTTCATTGGCTGAGTTGGGGTTATTGGGCAATTATCGCCTTAACTATGGTACTATCGGGGCAAGCTTTGCGGCTGCTGTTCACGAAACCAGAAACTCCGCCAATTCCTTTACCAGATTGGGATTTAACCTCTGTCCCCAGGGTTTCCCTCTTAGTAGCGGCCAAAAATGAAGAAACCGTAATCACGAAACTGGTTAATTATCTCTGTCATCTAGACTATCCCCAAGATAAGTTAGAAGTCTGGATCGTCGATGACTATAGTACCGATAACACGGGTGCGATTCTCGATCGCCTTGCTTTAGAATATCCCCAATTAAAAATTCTCCATCGTCCTGCTAATGCTGGAGGTGGCAAGTCCGGGGCCTTGAATCAGGTTTTATCCCTAACTAACGGGGAAATTATCGGCGTATTCGATGCCGATGCGGGATTATCCTCCGATTTACTGCGTCATGTGGTCCCAATGTTCGAGGATCGAGAAGTGGGTGCGGTACAGGTGCGAAAAGCGATCGCCAATGCCGCCGAAAACTTCTGGACAAAAGGACAAGCGGTAGAAATGATCTTTGATAGCTGTTTCCAACAGCAACGGATCGCGGTGGGAGGGATCGGAGAATTGCGCGGAAATGGTCAATTTGTCCGTCGTAGTGCCTTAAATCGTTGCGGGGGTTGGAATGAACAAACGATCACCGACGATCTTGATTTAACTATTCGTCTCCATATCGATAATTGGAAAATTAATGTCTTAAATTTTCCCGCAGTAGCAGAAGAAGGGGTGACAACTGCGATCGCTTTATGGCATCAGCGCAATCGTTGGGCCGAAGGTGGTTTTCAGCGTTATCTCGACTATTGGAAAGCGATTTTAAAGTCTCCCATGCCTTGGCCAAAAAAGTTTGATTTAATTGCTTTTTTGCTCGTTCAATATATCTTACCTGCGGCCGCTATTCCCGATCTTTTAATCACTATTACCCAGCATCAAGCTCCGATTTTAACTCCTTTAACTGGTTTGGCTCTTTCCCTTTCTCTCTGGGGGATGGTGACAGGATTAATCCGAGTCAATACGGGTAGAAAATTCACTTTCGCTCTCGGTTTAGACATCCTTGCTCAAACCCTTCGCGGCATGATTTATATGATGCACTGGTTTATTATTATTCCCAGTGTCAGCCTACGGATGGCTTTGCGTCCTAAACGTTTAAAATGGGTGAAAACCGTGCATCTGGGGGAACATCTCAGTGCCGAAGTTTAATTTTCGAGGATAGACTCCAAAAACTTTGGACTGATCAGGCTCGAAATCCCCTGTCAGTCAAGGTTACAGCCTTTGGAAACCCCTTTTGGAAAAATTTCCAATTTCCTTAATTATGCTTGCTGCCAATAATGTGTTAATTTAGATACAGAATTGAATTCCGTGACAGCACTGGGGTGGCGAAAAGCGCTCGCTCCAGTTTTTTTTGTGATCGGTTAGTGGAATGTCTGCGCTTGTTAATTACTTTAAGGTTAGATGAGGCTGCAATTAATTTCCGGATTTATTGATACTTATCTCAATCTAAATCCAGTCGAAGAGATACAATTTCAAGAAGAGATTAGCACATTTAGTCAACCCGTACAGGAGGGAGTTATGCAAATTACCACCAGTTGGATGCGTCAAGGTATTGAACAAGGTATCGAACAAGGTATTGAACAAGGTATTGAACAAGGTATCGAACGCGAAAAGACATTGATTCTTCGTCAAATTAAACGTAAGGATTCAGGTGCCTCAAATGCAGTCACAGAGCGGCTTCTAAAATCTCAGAACTCGCTAAACTAACAGGTTCATTCTCAATAAGCACGAAAATTAAGGCTTTCAGCGTTTCTTAATGAGAATGAGGATTTGTCCATAATTCGCCTAAATGCTTACACAGCATGGGTTTGACTGCTTTTTGTATGACCTGAATCCTTACAATTAAACGAAAGTTAGGGGAGATTAATTTTTCCTTAGAAACTAAAATTATGGAGTTAAGTATTGATGATGTAGAAGTATTAGGAGAAGCTTTATTCGATTTCTCTACGGTTGAAGATTTAATCAATTGGTTAAATACTTTAACTGCCTAGCTTTGACGTTAGCGATCGCATCTTCGCAACAACCCGCTAAAATTGTCATTATCAGGGAGTAATTGAGAACCACAGAAAACGGGTTTCTCCGAGAAACCCGTTTTCTGAACTTCTGGAGAAAGGTTAACACGGAAAGTATCCCCCTCTCCTCCTAGGTTAGGGGGTGAGGTCATAACAATCCGTTGCCAAAACCGACTTTTCAGAATATAATAGAGAAGAGTAGTCATTCATCACTCAGATTAGTTAAGATGATATTAGATGACTAATAATATTGACCACGATCGCTTATTTAAGGAGTTAATCTCCACCTTTTTTGTCGAATTTATTGAGTTATTTTTTCCTCAATTGATAGATTATTTAGATAGGGACTCGATTACTTTTTTAGACAAAGAAGTATTTACCGATGTCACGGAAGGAGAAAGGTATGAAAGTGATTTAGTCGCACAGGTTAAGTTTCGAGGAAAGGAATCTTTTTTTCTGATTCATGTGGAGGCGCAGGAAAGTTCCCGAAAGTGGTTTAACCGGCGAATGTTTACTTATTTTGCTCGCTTTCATGAGAAATTTGTCTTCCCGATTTATCCGATTGTAATTTTTTCTTATTCAAAGCCAAAAAGAGCAGCGATTAGTCAATATGTAGTCGATTTTCCCGATTTTAAGGTCTTAGAATTTAACTATCAAGTAGTGCAGTTAAATCGATTAAATTGGCGAGATTTTCTCAATCAACCGAATCCGGTTGCTTCAGCTTTGATGGCGAAGATGAACATTGCAGAGAAAGAGCGAGCAAAAGTTAAGGCGGAATGTCTGCGCTTGTTAATTACTTTAAAGTTAAATCCTGCAAAAATGCAATTAATTTCTGGATTTATTGATACTTATCTCAATCTAAATCCGGTCGAAGAGATACAATTTCAACAAGAGATTAGCACATTTAGTCAACCCGTACAGGAGGGAGTTATGCAAATTACTACCAGTTGGATGCGTCAAGGTATCGAACAAGGTATTGAACGCGGTATCGAACAAGGTATTGAACGCGGTATCGAACAAGGTATCGAACAAGGTATTGAACGGGAAAAGACATTGATTCTTCGTCAACTTAAACGCAAGTTAGGGGAGATTAATCCTTCATTGGAAACTAAAAT
>NZ_JADBSZ010000313.1:0-5325 GCF_020246425.1 Microcystis sp. M079S1 | reverse complement strand
TCAACCAAAAACAGGAGAATTAGAAATTTATCGATTAAATCAAGGAAGGTATGAACAACAAAAACCTAATGAAAACAATCGTTATTGGATAGCAGAGATTAACTTATTTTTGGGAGTCTGGCAGGGAAAAAAAGCGGAAGTAACAGCCTATTGGTTACGTTGGTGGGAGCTGTCGGGCAATCTGTTATTATGGGGGAGTGAACGAGTCGCACAAACTGAATATCAACTCGAACAGGAGCGAATGTTACGGCAAAAATTAGCTGAAAAATTAAGAGAATTAGGCGTTGAACCAGAAACCTTGTAGGAGACTTGTCAAATGCTGATAAAATCATGGAAGGAATCTTGGTAATGATTCGGGGCTGAAGATGCAACCTAACCTAACAAATGACTTAAATCACATTCTTGCCCATACTAAAACCCTGTGGGAGGAATTGCGGGGACAACGGATATTTATTACCGGAGGTACAGGCTTTTTTGGCTGTTGGCTTCTGGAGAGTTTTATTTGGGCCAATGATCAGCTAGACTTAAAAGCATCAGCAGTGGTTTTAACTAGAAATCCTGATAGTTTCAGGCAAAAAGCTCCTCATTTAGCCAATCATCCCGCTATTCAATTCCATAGCGGTGATGTTAGGTCATTTCAGTTTCCTAAAGGGGAGTTTTCTTATATTATTCATGCGGCAACGGATGCAAGTTCTCTAGTACATCAAGAGGATCGTCTTTTTGTCCTAGATACTACAGTACAAGGGACTCGGCGAGTGCTAGATTTTGCTAAAAATTGTGGCACAAAAAAATTATTACTAACTAGCTCAGGAGCAATTTATGGTCAACAACCCTCAGATATAAGTCATATTCCAGAAAGCTATCAAGGGGCGCTGGATGTGAGTTCTCCTAACTCCGTTTATGGAGAGGGAAAACGACTCGCAGAACTCTTGAGTGTCTTGTACGCTCAGGAATATAATATAGGTGTAAAAATTGCCCGGTGTTTTGCCTTTGTCGGTCCCTATTTACCTTTAGATGGATCTTTTGCCATTGGCAACTTTATCAGGGACATTTTAGAGGGAAAAACGATTCATGTTAAAGGAGATGGAACCCCCTATCGTTCCTATTTATATGCTTCGGATTTGATGATTTGGTTATGGACTATATTATTTAAGGGGCAGTCTTGTCGTCCTTATAATGTGGGTTCAAATGTGGAAATCAACATTAAAGATACCGCCTTAGCGGTGGCACAGGTTGCTGGACACCCTAATTCTATCACTGTTGCTCAAGAACCAGTTGTAGGTCAACGGATTGCCAGATATGTACCCGCTACTGACAGAGCATTAAAAGAATTAGGACTCAAGGCAACCGTTGATTTATCTACAGGGATTAAAAAAACCCTTGCATGGTATCAACAAAGACTAACACAAACTGATAATCATTGAGGAGTTTAACTCATGAAATTTGCGGCAAATCAACTCCGTCAAACTGTTCTGAGGATGGCCTTTGCTGGTTCGACCGTGCATATTGGCTGTGCCTTTTCTATTATCGAGATTCTCGCAGTTCTCTATCGTTCTTACCTAAATCTAGGGAATGGTCAACCGGAGTCCCCCGGCAGAGATTATTTAATTCTCAGTAAAGGTCATGGAGTAATGGCTCAATATGCTTGTATGTATGAGTTAGGCTGGCTAACGGATAAGGATATTGATAAGCTAAACGGCGCTTAACCTGCATGATCCAACAGCTATAACCCTTTTGGAGTCTATATCGGTGATCCGAAGTAAAAGCCGTTTAGCTTAATTACTTTGGGGATGGTACAATTCTTAAAGGGTTGTCTGATGCTCATGTGCCTGGTTTAGAAGTAAGTTCAGGGTCTTTAGGGCATGGTTTATCTGTGGGTGTTGGCATAGCGTTAGCTAGTAAAATTAAAGGAACCGGACAGCGTTGTTTTGCCCTTGTGGGGGATGGAGAAATTAATGAGGGGTCGATTTGGGAAGCCCTACTTTTTGCCTCTCATTTTCAACTATCTAACTTGTTAGTCATTGTAGATGCTAATGGTTATCAAGCGATGGGTACTACTCAAGAAGTGATGAATTTAGGTCAAATTGCTGATAAGTTCCGGGCTTTTGGTTTTGACTGTCGAGAAGTAGATGGTCATGATGAAAAGGCATTATATCAGGTCTTTCAAGAATTATTAGAACTGTCTTCTTCTTGTCCTAAAGCTGTTATCGCTCACACGGTTAAAGGGAAAGGTGTTTCTTTCATGGAAGATAATAATGTTTGGCATTATAGCCGCTTAAATCGGGAGATTTATGCCCAAGCTAAAGCCGAATTAGAAACTCAAGTTTACAAGGACAAATTAAGTTTATGAGAAACGCTTTTTCAGATGCTTTAGTCAAATTTGCTTTAGGAGATGAGCGAGTTCTGTTATTAACTGGGGATCATGGTTATGCTTTATTCGATGATTTTCGTCAGGCTTGTCCTAAACAATATATCAATGCGGGGGTAGCAGAACAAAATATGGTAGGGGTGGCGGCAGGACTCGCTAAATCGGGGTTTTTTCCAGTAGTTTATGGTTTAAGTTCTTTTCTGCCGATAAGAGTTCTAGAACAAATTAAGTTAGATGTTTGTTATGAACAATTAAAGGTTTTGTTGATTGGAGATGGTGCTGGAGTGGTCTATAGTAGTCTGGGTTCTAGTCATCAGTCTACCGAAGATATTGCCGCTTTAAGGGCTTTACCTAATATCTCGATTCTCTCCCCGGCAGATGCCTCCGAAATGACTCAATGCCTGAATTGGGCTTTTAACAGTGATAGACCAGTTTATTTACGCATGGGTAAGGCAGATTTAGGGGTAATTCATGAGACTTTACCTAACCTTGAGCCGGGTAAACTTTACCCCGTTAAACCAGGCACCGGCAACCTTGGATTTTTGGCAACAGGTTCGATGGTTAAAACGGCTCTAGAAGTGGCTCAAGAATGGGATAATAGTGGGGTGTGGAGTGTTCCTTTTATTAAGCCTCTTGATGTCCAACAAGTGAGAGAAATTTGTCAGCAATATCAAGCTATTGTGGTGATAGAAGAACATTCTATCTATGGGGGTTTGGGTTCTGCTATTTCTGAAATTGCCAGCACCTATCATCCCAGTTGGATTTGTCGCATTGGTATTGAAGATAGATTTTCTCAATTTTGCGGAACTTATCAATATTTGATGCAAGAACATCGGCTAGATGTTACCTCAGTCAAGGAAAAAGTTAGAAATTTTATGTCACGATTGTAGAAAAATGTATCTGTTCCAAAAAAGCAAATTTGCCAGATTTTTGTTAGTTGGCGTACTGAATACCTTATTTGGTTATTTTTTATACGGTAGTCTTATACTGATAGGACTAAATTACAAGTACGCTGTCTTGCTGGCTACTATTATCGGAGTCTTATTTAACTTTCAAACCACGGGAAGACTGGTTTTTGGTAGCAAAAACAACAAATTGATTTTTCGTTTTGTCTTAGTTTATGTGGCGACTTTTCTCTTGAACGTTGAGGCTCTGAGATTTGTCGATGGGATGAATATAAATATCGAACAGAAAACCAAAATGCTTATTGCTGGAGCCATCTTGGTTCTTCCCATGGCTGTCATCTCTTTTGTTTTAATGAAACTATTTGTTTTTAGAGAAGGCTCACAATGAAAAAAATTACGATTATGACTCCTTGTTATAATGAAGAAGGGAATGTTGAGGATCTTTACCTGCGAGTTAAAGAAGTCTTTAATCAGTTACCTAACTATGAGTATGAACATCTTTTTATCGATAACGCTTCCCAAGATAAAACTGTAGATGAATTAAAAAAAATTGCTCAAAAAGACCCCGGGATAAAAGTCATCGTTAATGCTAGAAATTTCGGTCCCGTTCGTTCTGTTTACTATGGTATTCTTCAGTGTTACGGAGATGCGGTTATTTTTATGGTAGCAGATTTGCAAGATCCTCCCGAATTAATCCTAGAATTTGTCAAGAAGTGGGAAGAAGGCTATAAAGTTGTTAAAGCGGTTAAAACGCCGATGAAAGAAGGAGCTTTTTTCTATTTTGCTAGACAAATTTTTTATTATTTAATGGACAATCTTTCGGATATAAAAGTTACTAGAAACTTTACAGGTTTCGGCTTATATGATCAGAAAGTCATCAATGTTCTACGAGAGATTAACGATCCCTATCCCTATTTTAGGGGACTCATTGAAGAGTTGGGTTTTGAAAGTTTCTCTTTTGAGTATCAACAACAACGGCGAAAACGGGGTATTAGTAGTTACAACTTCTATCGATACTATAGCGAAGCGATGCTGGGTATTACCAGTCACTCCCAAGTTCCCCTCAGACTGGCGACCATGTTAGGCTTTGCTTTGTCCCTCTTGAGTCTGCTAGTGGCGTTAGGTTATTTAATCGCCAAATTGTTGTTCTGGGATTATTTTCCTTTAGGAACCGCACCAATCATGGTCGGACTATTTTTACTCGCTTCTGTGCAACTATTTTTTATCGGCATTATCGGCGAATATATCGGATTAATGCACATGAGAATTTTAAAAAGGCCTTTAGTTGTCGAACGAGAACGGATTAACTTTGAGTGAGTGACTGTGTTTGTTATAAGTAAGTGGTTCTAATTAAATAGAAGATAGATTTTGCCTTCGATACCCCCCTGCCCACCTTAATAAGGGGGGCTGACAAACTTTAACAACTACCTACTTATAACCCGGTTTTAGTGGTTCACCGCTTTTAAATTTACGCACGGGGAAAGTGTGCGGAGTGGTGAATAAAACCAGAGATGAGTACAGTGATTTGGGAGGAAGGGCGATTCCAGACTATTTTAAAAAATTTTCTGCAATTACAACCCCAAAAAAAACTTGAAACAATATCAATTAATACACTTGATGAGTTAATCGATCTTAAAACTTCAATTCAAGGTAAAATCAAACAACATTCTCTCGATCCGATGTACCTGCCTACCGACTCCCTAATTCCCGATGTTAACGGAGGCAGGGGGCAGGAGGCCGTTTTTGTAACGGGGATTTATGCCCCGTTACAAAAACTTTTCGCCTTAAAAGGCGAGGTTTTAGACCTGATTTTTTCGATAAAATAACTAATACTAAATCCGCTTATTAAAAACTGATTATTTATTCTCCGTTTTGCCTTTTGCCTCTTGCATGAGTGCCTCTCCTCACAAGAGACCTCCTGCAAAAATAGGAACTGATTATGTAAAATAAAGTAAAACACTCAGAAAAACAATGACTTACGAAAAAGTAAAAAATTTGAATCCAGAAGAGTTTAAACGCTTTTGTGGAGTATATCCTGAAACATTTAAGGAT
>NZ_JADBSZ010000312.1:0-3225 GCF_020246425.1 Microcystis sp. M079S1 | reverse complement strand
GGATTAGCCAAAAACAAAACCGCATCGGAAATCAATAGAGTCACAGAAAAACTTTTTCAAGAGATTCACCCTGACCAAAGAAAAACCTTTACTTGTGACAACGGCAAAGAATTTTGTGGACATCAAGAGTTGAGTCAGAAATTGGGAGCAGATTTTTATTTTGCTACTCCTTATCATTCTTGGGAGAGGGGATTAAACGAGCATACTAATGGACTGTTAAGACAATTTTTCCCCAAGGGAACGAATTTTAAAATCGTTAAGCCAGAGGAGGTGGAAAGAGCCGTAAACTTGATTAACAATCGTCCTCGAAAATGTCTTGACTATCGTACCCCGAATGAGGTATTCTATAAAGGTAGATCAGATAGTGATGCAATTCAAACTTGAATTGGCGCATCTCAAGAACAATCCGCCGTAACGCACCACCTCCATCATTAAATTGGTGGGTTACGCTAAAATTGTCATAACCGAGAAAACGGGTTGGCTCTTATAGGTTCTGTGTGAGGATGGTATAATAGTAATACAGGACAGGAGGTGGGTTATGTGGATAGATTTTGATCAACTCTTGGATTTACCAAATGTACAGGGGTCAATTATCAAAAAATTGCTCAGACAATTTTCTGGCTCTCCTCGACTTTGTGTGATAATCAATGCTGATCATTCGTAGGAGTCTTGCCACAAGGCTTTAAAGACTATATTTCCCCAAAATTATCGGCTGCATCTCCTATTAATCAAAGAGGGCGAATGCAATTCGCCCCTACAATAATATTATTGCGTCAATGGTAGGGGCGCACTGCGTGCGCCCAAAATGTCCTGTAGATATTTCCACCCCATTGAGATGCACCCAAATTATCCCTATTCTTCTTCCTCCCACACAAAAACCAGAAGAGCCACTATCGTGCCTTTGATTTGTATCAGAAACCAGTTATCAGTCTCGCTATATTAGGAGATGAACGAGTAAATTGGCGACCAGATTCCTATAATTATACCATTGCTGGCTGTGAAGTGAGTCTGAAATTCCCAACGGTTAAATTACTGGACTATGAGGAAAGATGGACAGAACTAGAAGCAAGTAGTAAGCTAAACGGCTTTTACTTCGGATCACCGATATAGACTCCAAAAGGGTTATAGCTATTGGATCATGCAGGTTAAGCGCCGTTTAGCTTAATCCTTTTGCTATAATCGTCATGGCACACCTGAAAACAAAAGCGACTACTGGGAAGCTGCCACAACGGGAACAGTGGAAATGGAGGTTAATCAGGGGATTATATGAAAAGGAGTTCGAGAGAGAACAGATAATTAAACTGTTTGAAATCATCGACAATATGATGACTTTATCCACTGAATTACAGTCAAGTTTAGAGAGTAAAATCAAACAATTTATCGAACGCGGTAAAGAAATAGGTAAGGAAATTGGTAAAGAAATTGGCGCGTTAGAAAAAAGCCGCGATGCCATAAAAACAGTTTTAACTGTGCGTTTTGGACAGATTTCTTCAGAAATTGAAGAGATAATCGGCAAAATGACTAACCCTACTATCTTAGAAGAGCTACTAAAATTAGCAGCTACCGCTAATTCTCTCGCAGAATTTAAGCAGTCTTTGGCAAGAATCCAATAATCTTATCCTAATATCTAGAAAACGGGTTTCTCGGAGATTCTCAACTGAGAAAAAGGGTTTCTTGAAGAAACCCGTTTTCTGGACTTATTAACGAATAAAATTAATCTGACAAATATTAAGAGGAATAATCGGTTCAAATTCTTTTCGGTCAGAAGTAAGTAAAATTCCTTTTTCTTGATTGGCTAAAGTTAAAGCAAAACAATCAGCTAAAGAAATGCGCTTAATTAGTGCCTTATATTGGCTTACTTGTCGCCAAAACTTGCTACTTAAATCAAAGCGAGTTTTTATGTTAATATCACTTAATTCTTGAATTAGTTTTTCTGTTTATGATTCTCCTATATCGCGATAAAAATTATAGTAAACTTCGCAAAGATTAACAACATGAATCATTTTGTTATTATTTTGATTAGTGATGGTTTCTCTGACAAGATCCGCTCCTGTTTCATTACGAACAAAAGCAATTACAGCACAAGCATCTAAAATGATATTCATCTATTACGCTCCTCCCAATCAATTTCTGCTTGTTTTTGTTGGGCAAAATCTTCACTACTGGTGGGTGCATGAGCATATTTACCTTGTAATGATTTAATTAACTGTTGTCTTTCTTCTTCTGATTTAGGTTTAATTTGAGGTAAAAAATTTTGCTCGATTAACTCTCTAATTTGCAATAATTGTTCGCCAGAAAGATTAGCTAATGATTCAATTATTTGTTGACGTATTGCTGTAGCATTCATGATTATTACTGACAATTAAGTATAAAAAGTTACTAGGGTTACAATCTATCACAAAAAATGCTAATTGGCCAACAAACCTCTAAAATTAAGCAAATAACTGCCTCGCTTTGACGTTAGCGAGCGCATCTTCGCAATAACTGAGAAAACGGGTTTCTTTGAGAAACCCGTTTTCTGCAAACGCCTATTTAGAAACCCGTTTTCTTGTATAAATGTTAATTTTTGTTATAGCACCCTTGAAAGATTGGCGATTGTTTGCACAAAATAGTCGCATTCATCCCTTGAGGTCAACGTCATGACTTCCACCCTGTTGCCGAGCCTTCCTGCTGTTGACGATGTTTTGTTCAATTTCGCTCAATCTGATGGCTTGAGTCAAGCTAATCAGGTGGATAGTGTGAGAAATCAGCGTTTAACCGCTACCGTAGTTTTCCTCGATGCTGGTGTTAGCGATTATCAAAGTCTCCAAGCTGGAGTAATTCCAGAAGTCGCCACCGTTATTCTCTCTCCCAATCAAGACGGAATCGAACAAATATCCGCTTTTTTACCACAAAATACCCAGATTACCACCATTCACCTCTATTATTAAATCGGTGCGTTACGCTATCGCGCTTCATAGCCTACGAGTAAGCAAACAACTCAAATGAACCCAACAACCGCCAATTATGATGAACCATGGAAAGAAGCATTAAGCGAGTATTTTGAAGCGTTTTTATACTTCTTTTTTCCTGAAGTTCACCAACTAATTGATTGGACAAAAATTCCCGAATCCCTAGAAAAAGAACTCAAACGGATTACCGCTTCAGCAAAGACAAAAAAACGTTTCGCTGACAAACTCTATAAAGTTTGGTTACTCAGGGGTGAAGAAGTCTGGATTTTGATTC
>NZ_JADBSZ010000311.1:0-12119 GCF_020246425.1 Microcystis sp. M079S1 | reverse complement strand
CTTAAATGTTTCAGGATATACTCCACAAAAGCGTTTAAACTCTTCTGGATTCAAATTTTTTACTTTTTCGTAAGTCATTGTTTTTCTGAGTGTTTTACTTTATTTTACATAATCAGTTCCTATTTTTGCAGGAGGTCTATTACTTTAAAGCAGTTATCTTAATAGTGAGGTACGAAGTCTCTGGTTTTAGGGAACTCTGGAATAGGCAACGGGAAAAGTAGCTAGGGTCTGCTGAATAAATCTAAAAACCTTGTTGGATAAGACTTTTGTACTTTTTTCCCCTCAAAAAGTGCCAGCCATTGCGGGGATCGGGGGGAAAATTCCGGGACTTTTTCCCTGAAAATTAGGTAGTTGACCACCTCAAAACTGGTAAAACCCCACACCCCACCTGCCCCCCCGATGTCGGGGGGGTTGGGGGGCCACACCCTGCCCCTAGGAAAAGCTTTTTGCCGCAAACCCTAGCTAGTAGTATTGGGATTAGTTTTGTGTGGTGATTAACTGACGGTGATAATCGCCCCATAACTTGGCTGCCTGTTGACTACTGCCCGCAGTGGGAGAATTATTATCATTACCTAACCAAATGCCTGTCACCCAGTCGCGACGGGGAAGATAGCCGATAAACCAGAGATCCACATAATTATCCGTAGTTCCCGTTTTACCCGCTTCTCCCATGCCAATACTAGCAGCACCTCCTGTACCATTAGTTATCACCCCCCGCAATAAACTATTCATCGTTTCGGCGGTTTTAGGGGAGATTACCTGCTGATTTCTATCGCTATCGTCGCCATAGTCATAAATAACCCGACAGGTACTCAAATCCTCCACATTTTTACAGTCGGAAGCGTCGAGAATGCGTTTAATGGCGTGGGGACGATTCCAGCGCCCGCCATGGTCAAAAACCCCATAAGCGCCGGTCATTTCCAAGACATTTACCTCGCTTTGCCCTAAAATTAGCCCCGGTACGGGATTTAAAGGTGATTTGACCCCCAAACGTTCCGCCACATTGACCACATTACTTAATCCTGCCTCGCGAGCAATGCGAAGGGCAACACTATTTTCCGATCGCGCTAAACCTTGAAACATATTGACCCCCCCGCTACTACGTTCACAGGGAGAATAGGCTTGTCCTTGCCAAGAGAGTCCAGCGCAGGTATAGGTTTTATAGGGCGATATTCCCTGTTCTAGGGCGGCAGCATAAGCAAATACCTTAAAAGTGGAACCGGGTTGACGTTTAGCTTGGATAGCGCGGTTAAATTGGCTTTTTTGATAATCAACTCCCCCGACTAAAGCGAGAATTTCCCCGGTTTGACTGTTTAGGGTAACTAAAGCCCCTTGGGAGTATCGATAGCGGGGTCCTTGCTTTAGGACATTATTTTTTAAGCTTTTTTCTGCGATCGCTTGCAGCCGGCGGTCTAAACTGGTTTCAACGATAAAATTGCCCTCTTTAGCCACTTCTTCCCCTAAAAGGTCCTGTAATTCCTCGAAAACGTAACTATAAAAATATGGTGCAATCGTACTAGATAGGGATTTTTTGGCTTGGGGACTGATTTCAATGCGAGATCTGCGGGCGCTGGCGGCCGCTTCCGGGGAAATCATGCCTAATTGGGCCATGCGATCGATGACACGATTGCGTAATTGTACGGAAGTGTCGTAATCTTGAATGGGATTAAATCGATTCGGGGCGGGTAACATAGCCACAAGAGTAGCAGCCTCGGAGATATCTAAATCTCTAGCGGATTTATCGAAATAAAAGCGGGCCGCATCTTCAAAACCGTAACCGGCCAGACCGAGATAAACTCGATTGAGATAGGTTTTGAGAATTGTATCCTTACTATAGACCGCTTCTAATTGTAAAGCGACCACAGCCTCCCGGAGTTTGCGATCGGCAGTATTTTGGCGACCGACTTCGGGGAATAAACTACGCGCTAACTGTTGAGTCAGGGTGCTGGCCCCTTGACGAATGCCTTGACCTTGCCAATTAATCATAACAGCCCGGACAATCCCCAAAGGATCAACCCCAAAATGCCAGTAAAAACGACTATCTTCGGAAGCGACAACCGCCTGGGGCAGATAGGGAGAAAAATCGCCCAGATTATCTAATTCTCGGTGAGTTTCCTGTCGCATGGGATTGAGGGGAGTTTGACCATCCCTAGGGTAAACCACCACCGGACCGCTCACCCCGGAAGGGAGTGGATAAACATTAACTTTGCGACTTTCCCAGATAACCGCTAAAACTAATAAACCGAAAATACCGCCCGCACCATAGAAACCATAGCGCAAAAGTCGCGCCCACAGGGGAGGGGGACAGTAGTAGGAGATGGTGACACAATTGGCTAAGTCTGGGGTGGCCAGGGTAAAGGTATCACCATGACGCAGGGAAACGCTTTTAAGACGACGTTTACCCATATAAACCCCGTTAGTGGAGTTTTCATCTGTGAGCAGGAAATTATGGGGATTTTTCGGGTCACGCTGGAGGGAACAATGAATCTGACTCACCACAGTGTTACGGATAGTAATATCACAGGAACTGGAACTACGACCCAACAAATAGCGATCGCCGATAAGGGGATATTTGCTTTCCCCGCTGCCATTCTCGTTTTTAAGGCGTAATTCGGGAACTCTCGCCCCTTTTTTGAGATTTACCGCCTGAAAATTCACCTTTCCTTGCAATTTCTGCACGGCAACGGTGACAAGTTGACTAATTTGGGTTTTCGGCGACTGCTTAGACATAGTTTTTATCAGTTATCAGCTTCTGAAGGCAATAGGCAATAGGGGAAGTGGGGAAGTGGGGAATGGGGAATTTCAACTAAAACCCCAACACCCTAACACCCCCCGCAACGCGCACGCAGTGACCACCCTAACACCCCAACACCCTAACACCCTAAAACCCTAACACCCCATCTCCCCAATTCCCAATTCATACCCAATATCCCTAAATTGACATTTTAGCCTCTAAAGCTTTGAGGTATTCCGTATTGACTCCCGACTCCCGAATCAGAGCAATTTTACCGGTACGGGCCACCTCGCGAACGCCAAATTTATTCAGCATTTGCATAATCGCCACCATTTTACCCGGATCCCCCACCACTTCGATGGTCAGGGTTTCCTCGGAAATATCCACAATCCGCGCCCGGAATACCTGCGCTAATTCGATCACTTCGGCCCGGCGCTCGGCGGTAGCATTAACTTTAATCAGCATTAATTCCCTTTCCACACAGGGGGTTTGGGTGATATCCTGCACCTTGAGGACGTTAATTAATTTGTAAAGTTGTTTGGTTAACTGTTCGATGCTGTCCTCATCTCCTGGTACTACCATCGTAATCCGAGAAACTCCCATCTGTTCGGCAGGACCCACGGCCAGGCTTTCAATATTAAAGCCGCGACGGGCGAATAATCCAGCAATACGGGTTAAGACTCCCGCTTCATCTTCAACTAATACGGATAATGTGTGTTTCATGGCGATCTGTCTACACAACCTAGATTTCCCCATTGTAAGACAGGAGGCAAGGCCAGAACAGTTTGTCTTCTCTGAGCGATTCCCAACAACGCAACACGCAACTTAACCCATTCTATTCAGAATCATCATTATAAATATCTTGGAGAGTTTGATTTTCGTAGCGTTCCTGATCTTGATTTTTGCCGCGACGGGAAGGACGACGATATTTTTTATTGGCTAATTTGGGTTCGTAGGTTTCTTGACCGGCTTCTTTAATTTTTAACTTTAAATTTGACTCTTTTGTGCTAGTTTTCTTTAATGTCTGTTCTCGTGCGATCGCCGCTTCTAAAAACTCTAAATAATGTTGGTAACGTTCCCAATCTCCCCTCACCACACAGTTAGGTTCCCGACGGTGAGTACAATCATTAAATTGACAATTTCCTAAAGCTAAACGCTGTCTCACTTCCGGAAAATAAAAAGTTAATTGTTCCGGTAAACACTTAATATCCGGTTGGTTAAACCCCGGACTATCGGCCAATAAACCCCGATTTGGTAAAGCAAATAACTCCACATGACGGGTAGTGTGACGACCTTTTTGCAGTTTTCCCGACACATCCCCCACCCGTTGATTAATCTCAGGAATTAGGCAATTAATTAAACTCGATTTTCCCACCCCCGATGGACCGGCCAAGAGAGTGATTTTATGGTTTAATTGTGCCAATAAAGCCTCAAATCCCCTATTTTTCTCCACACTGACAAAAAAAGGCCGGTATCCCCAACTAGCTAGGCGATCGCCCCAGACCTCTATGTGTTCGGGTTCCCCCAGATCGATTTTATTGACACAGACCGCAATTTCTAAGCCTGTGGACTCGGCTTTCACCAAAAAACGACTAATCAGCCAAGGATCGAGGAAGGGTTCGGCAAGGGCAAAAACTAGCAAAATCTGCTCGATATTGGCAACGGCCGGCCGATCGATCTCGGTACTGCGGGGGAGGACTTCTGCGATCGCACCCTGCTGATCGCCAAAATCGGCTTCCTCCACGCGCACCCGATCACCAACCATCACCGATTGACCGATTTTTTGCAAGCGAGCGCGACGGGTACAGAGAAGATTCTCGCCCATAACGGGAGAATCCAAGCGTACCTGATAGAAATTCGCCTGTACGGCCACCACTGTACCGTATAAATCGGTTAATTGTGCATCTACCATTTAGGAATCGGGACGATAGACTTTGAGAACAAAAAAGCTATCTCGGTCCTCGATCGATTCTATCTGATAACCCTCCACTGTCAGGCTAGTGGGAACCTGTTCGATCGGTTCCCCGGCATCTAACCAGACTTCCAACCGTTCCCCGGCGGTCATTTTCTCTAATTGCAATTTTGTGCGGACAAAATTAATTGGGCAGGGAGTGCCGCGCAGGTCTAAAGTCATAGTTATTTATGGAAGATATTACCTAAAAATCCCTCGATTCCGCCTTTCCCCACGGTTTCCCCGCGAACTTTTGCTAATTTTTCCAGCAATTCCCGTTCTTCTCCGGTGACACGGGTAGGAATCGAGATTTTAACGGTAATGCGATGATCCCCGCGACTGACGGGATTGCCTAATTTGGGAACCCCTTTATTTTCTAAAATCAGTACGGTGTTCGGTTGAGTACCGGCAGGGATAGTCAGGTCCTCCTGGCCATCTACAGTATTAACTTTGATGGTACATCCTAAAATCGCTTGGATATAACTAATCGAGATATCCGATTTAATATCATTGCCTTCCCGTTGAAATTCCCCATCGTTTTCCACGGTTAGATAAACGAATAAATCCCCCGGCGGCCCGCCTTTAAGTCCTGCGTCTCCTTCCCGGGCAACGCGCAATTTCATGCCGTTGTCAACCCCTGCGGGGATGGTAATTTTCAGTTTTTTGGTTTCCTGTCTGCGTCCGGAACCGCCGCAAACGTCGCATTTTTCCTCGATCACTTCGCCAGCACCGTCACAGGTGGGACAGACCGAAACTTGAGCAAAAGTACCGAAGGGAGTACGGGTGGCGCGACGCACTTGACCAGTACCACTGCAAGTAGTACAAGTGCGGGAACTGGTTCCTGGTCTAGCCCCACTGCCTTTACAGGTTTGACAGGTTTCCAGATGACGGATGCGGATTTCCTTTTCGCCGCCAAAGACCGCCTCGCGGAATTTTAGTCTAAAATCGAGACGTAGATCCTCGCCCCGGGTAGGGCCTGTGCGTCGGCGGGCGGTTGCTTGGCCGCCCATACCCCCGAAACCACTAAAGATTGTCTCAAAGATATCGGCGAAACCGCCCATATTGTCGGGATCAAAACCGGCAGCGCCCCCAGAAACCCCGGCCTCACCAAAGCGGTCATAACGATTGCGGGTTTCTGGTTCCGAGAGAATTTCGTAGGCGCGGTTAATTTCTTTGAAGTGTTCCTCGGCTCCCGGTTCTTTGTTAACATCGGGATGGTATTTTCGGGCGAGACGACGATAGGCGCGTTTGATGTCTTCTTTGCCGGCATCTCGCGAGACACCTAGAATTTCGTAGTAATCAGTGGGCATAGGGGACTATGGTTCTGCTGGCAATTTATAAATAAAGTTTAAGTCTAGTTGTTACTTTAACAAACTATACATAATAGTTTAGTTGGGTTATCCCTACTATTTCTTTTTGTTGGGGGTTAGGGGTTAGGGGTTAGGGGTTGGGAAGTGGGAACTGGGGGAGTGGGGAAGTGGGAAGTGGGGAGAATAAATAAAAATAATCTCCTGTCTCCTGTCTCGGAGTCTCCTGTCTCCTGTCTCCTGACGACCGATAGCTTTTCCCTTTTTAATCTACGGCCTCGTAGTCACTGGCGCTCATTTCTTCCCCATCGTAGGGGTGATCATCACTGCCCGATTTGCTGGCTTTAGTTTCCAGATTATTATAGGTTCTGGTTCTAGTGTGGGAGATGGTTGGCCTGTCAGCGAAGGTATTCGAGGAAGTGGTCTGGATGCGGGTAGGCCAGGTCAGTTTTTCGTTGACATCGATCGATTCAAAACCAGTACCGCTGCGGGTTTGGGTTTCCTCTTGTTTACCCGTGTAGATCCGGGTACCGATTTCGAGGACAATCTGACGAAATTCTTCCAGGGTGGTTTTTAGCTTTTCTGGCGATATGGAGGGGTCGCGCAGAGCGATTTCCAACTGTTGCCGCTTCTGGTCGGCCAGTTGCCGGATATCGGGGGCGACTAACTCACTGTTTTCCCTGAGGGTGACTTCGTAGCTATAGAAAAGACTATCGGATTGGTGGCGAATATCGATCATTTGCAGACGACTGCGATCAAATTCGGCGTATTTTTCGGCTTCTAGGCGCATTTTTTCAATTTCGTTCGGTTTCAGCCCTCCAGTATGGCTAATGACAATGCTTTGTTCTTTGCCGGTGCCTTGGTCGCTCGCAGCCACTTTCAAGATGCCGTTAACATCGATATCGAAGGCCACTTCGATTTGTGGCATACCCCTAGGAGCGGGAGGAATTCCCGTCAGGAGAAATTTACCGAGGGTTTTATTATCCCGGGCCATGGCCCTTTCCCCTTGCAGAACATGAATTTCCACCGAAGTTTGACCATCGGCAGCGGTGGAAAAAACCTGAGATCTACTGGTGGGGATAGTGGTATTGCGATCGATAATTTTGGTAAAGACTTCGCCGAGGGTTTCAATGCCGAGGGAAAGGGGGGTGACATCGAGGAGGAGGACATCTGCCACTTCTCCACCTAAAACTCCAGCTTGAATCGCCGCCCCCAAAGCAACGGCCTCATCGGGGTTAACAGAGCGATCGATCTGGCCTGCAGAAAAGAAACGGGAGATTAATTGCTGTACGGCGGGGATTCTGGTGGAACCGCCGACGAGAATGACACGATTGATATCGCTAGGCTGCAGTTCGCTATCTTTGAGGGACTGTTGTACGGGTTCGAGGGTTTTTTCCACTAATTCTCTGGTTAATTCCTCGAATTTAGTGCGAGTTAGTTCTAATTCTAGGTGTTTAGGACTGGTTTCGTCGGCGGCGATAAAGGGGAGATTGATCGAGGTGGTAATCAGGCTAGAAAGCTCGATTTTGGCTTTTTCGGCGGCTTCTCGCAGTCTTTGGATCGCTATGCGATCGCTGGATAGATCGATGTTTTCTTGGCTTTGAAAGTTCTCCACCAGCCACCGCACTAAGAGGTTATCAAAATCGTCCCCCCCAAGATGGTTATTGCCGGCGGTGGCTTTCACTTCAAAGACTCCCTTTCCCAGTTGCAGGATGGAAACGTCGAAGGTTCCTCCCCCTAGGTCAAAAACGAGGATATGTTGATCTTCGTTTTGTTTATCTAAACCGTAGGCCAGGGCGGCGGCGGTGGGTTCGTTAATAATTCTTAATACTTCTAGTCCTGCGATTATCCCCGCGTCTTTAGTGGCCTGACGTTGGGCATCGGTAAAATAGGCGGGAACTGTAATCACGGCCTCATTAATCGGTTCTCCCAGATACGCCTCGGCATCGGCCTTTAATTTTTGCAGGATCATGGCCGAGATTTCTTGGGGGGTAAATTCCCGATCGCGAATTTTGATATTGACGGTATCATCGCGACCGCGTTGGCAATGATAGGCAACTCGTCCCCTTTCTACCTCGGTGTCTTGCCAACGCCTACCGATAAAGCGTTTGATGCTATAGACGGTATTTTCGGCATTAGTGACCGCTTGACGTTTGGCCAGTTGTCCCACTAGGCGCTGGCCTTTGCCGAATCCCACGATACTAGGAGTTGTCCTTCCCCCTTCCGAGTTGGGAACTATAATCGGCTGACCTCCCTCGAGTACCGCAACACAACTGTTGGTTGTCCCTAAGTCGATGCCGATGACTTTTCCCATGACGCTCTGATAATAATGGTAGTTAATAGGATACAATCATTTACAAAAATTATCCCAAAATTAGCAACGGGCTTTTTACCTCGTCTAATCTTGCCAGGGATGAAACAGGACAATTTTTATCCGATCCTAACAAAACTTGTCGGTAAAGTCCGCAAGCGGCCGGCGACCAGTCTATATACAAGAGTAACCCAAAACCAGTAATTTTGCTGATGCTGCCAGTTAGCGATCGCCTCTGGCTATTCTTAAAATTGCCGTTTTTAAGATTTTTTTAATGATCACGAGCGGACTTCCTTGATGTTGATGTCCCTAGCAGTCGAATTATTGCCCAATCTTCTTAACCCGAATTTTCGATAAATTTGGGATAAGATAACCAATAAACCGATCCTAGAGGACTTAATCATGATTAGAGCCTATGCTGCCCGAGAAAAAGGGGGAAAACTAGAGCCTTTTGACTACGATCCGGGTATATTAGGGGATGAAGATGTGGAAATCGAGGTGGAATATTGCGGCATCTGCCACAGTGACCTAAGTATGCTCGATAACGATTGGGGACTGACCACCTATCCCTTTGTCCCCGGTCATGAAGTGGTCGGTACAATCGCCGCTCTTGGTGCTAAAGTCAAAGAGTTAAAATTAGGGCAAAGAGTCGGTCTGGGTTGGTTTTCCCGTTCCTGTTCCACCTGTGAAACTTGTATGTCAGGGGATCAAAACCTTTGTGCTACTGCCGAAGGAACTATCGTCGGTCGCCATGGCGGTTTTGCCGACAGAGTCCGCGCTCATCATAGTTGGTTAATTCCCCTGGGGAACCAGTTAGATGCTGCCAAAGCTGGCCCGCTTTTTTGTGGTGGTATAACCGTCTTTAATCCCATTGTCCAATTTGATATTAAACCCACGGCGCGAGTTGGTGTCATTGGTATTGGTGGATTGGGCCATATAGCCTTAAAATTCCTCAAAGCTTGGGGCTGCGAAGTAACCGCTTTTTCCAGTAGTCCCGACAAAGAAACAGAAGCAAAAGAATTAGGCGCGACTCATTTTATCAATTCCAGAGACCCCGAAGCTTTGCAATCGGTACAAAATTACTTTGATTTCATCATCTCTACCGTTAACGTTAATCTCGATTGGGGTCTTTATATCGCCTGTTTACGTCCCAAAGGTCGTCTGCATATTGTTGGGGCTGTTCTTGAACCGATGAATACCTATGCTTTTCCCTTGATTATGGGTCAAAAATCGATTTCTGGCAGTCCTTTGGGTAGTCCCAGTACCATCAATAAAATGATCGAATTTGCCTCTCGCCATGGCATTGAACCCGTTACAGAAACCTATCCTATCTCGCAGGTGAATGAAGCCATGGAAAAATTGAGAACTGGACAACCTAAATATCGCCTCGTCTTGCAAATAAAATAAAACCATCTCTATCCTGGACGTAACCCCGATGACTCAACCCCTCACTCCTCCAGTTATCGATTGGGAAGAACCCCCCATTCCCCCAGAAGACCTGATTTTTGACGATGGAGAACCTTTGGAAACACACCGTCACCGCAAGGCCATGAATGTCTTAATCGATTCTATCGAACAAGCCTATCAGGATCGAGAAGACTTTTTCGTTGGCGGTAATATGTTTATTTACTTTAGCCGTGAGCGGGTTTTTAATCAAGATTTTCGTGGCCCCGATTTTTTCGTTGTCCTCGATATCGATGGTAGTTATAAACGACAAGGATGGGTGGTTTGGAACGAAAACGGACGTTATCCCGATGTGATCGTGGAATTAATGTCAGAAAGCACCGCAAAAATTGATTTAACTATCAAAAAAGACCTCTATGAGCGGACTTTTCGCTGCTCCCAATACTTCGTTTATAATCCCTTTGATGCCACTTCCCTGCAAGGTTGGGCTTTAGACCCAAATCAATGCTATCAAGAAATTATTCCCGACCAGCGCGGTTGGTTATGGTGTCAACGTTTGGGATTATGGTTAGGAGTCTGGATGGGCAGCATCCAGCGAGAAGAAGCCCCTTGGCTACGTTTTTATGACCTAGACGGCAATTTAATCCTTCTACCCGCGGAATTAGCCGAAATCGAACGTCAGAACGCTGAAAGCGAACGTCAACGCGCCCAGGCAGCCTATCAACAGGCCGAAATCCAACATCAACGGGCGGAACGTTTAGCGGCGCAATTACGGCAATTAGGCATAAATCCCGATGAAACCCCGTAATCGGCCCAGGAATGACCCCTATCTCTAAAAACCGAAAACCCACACATTCCGAGATCGGTTTGTGTGGGCTGATTGTTCACTTAATTCTAAGATTGAAAGCTTACACTTTGGCGAAATCTAAGACCCTAACTGAGAGTAACACCAGAGCGATCGTAAGTTTGTGAAGAAAAGTCGGCCGAGAAGCGACGTTGAACGGTTTCCCCGTAGCCATTGTCATTGTCAATACCGATTTCAGAAGCACTTCTCCCTAACATCGATTGTTGACGATTTTTGACGGCGTGGTGGTGACGCATCATTAAGGCGCGAGCTTGTTGTTCTGTAGACATAATCATTTCCTCCGAGCTGCAAATAGTGTTTCGAACTTTTTTAATCACCTACTAATATGTATAACATACAATTCTGTATCTATTTTTACAAAATGCCCTAATCCCAGAAAAATTAACAAAACTTTACAATAGGGTTTGCTGAAAAAGTTTGTTGGTGGAGTCAGGAGTCAGGAGTCAGGAGTCAGGAGATTATTTTTATAGTCATTTCAGATAAGTCTGATACACTCTAGACCAGTTAAACCCTTATGAACTCTGGCATTGATATTCTCAATCTTAATTGAAATGACTATATTTATTCTTCCCACACCCTACACCCCACACCCTACACCCTACACCCCACACCCTACACCCCACACCCCACACCCCAATTCATAATTCATAATTCATAATTCCCAAGACATCAATTGCCCTCAGACCTTAATCGAACTAGGTTCATCGACGGCGGCGATAATGCGATGACAACCGGAAAAGGGTTGCGCCCATTGATACTGGTGTTCTAAAGGATTACCCCAACAGAGGCCGAGATATAATTCCGTGCGCGCCACATCTAATTCCGCCCATTCGGACTGGGCGACTAATTCTGCTAGAGAATCGGCAGAAATGGGACGACGGGAGTTAAGCGCCCACCAAAAATTCATATTAGGGGTGATACTGTTCCAAAACTCTAAAACCGAGGCTTTGGCAGCCATGAGAATTTCCTTGTCACCCGCCACGGCAACTAATTGATTATGAATTTCGGGATAACGGAGAGTGCGATCGCCCCATTGACAAACACGCCAGATAATGCCCGAAACCTGATATTGTTGTTGATAATCGTGAACTTGGCGGCGAAAATCCTGATAGGCGAAGACTTTGCCCACCTTTTCTAGATTGATCGCCTTGGCAATCACCGGATTATCAATGCGCTCCGCCGGGGAGAGTAACAGACGTTCCCCTTTCCAAGTGGCGTGCATTTCTCGCTCGAGGATTTCAATTAACTGCTGTGTCGAGTAAGCCATACTACCGCTCTTACCTGAGAGAGGATTTCTTTTTATAATAAACTCGAATTTCGGTAGTGGAAACGCTCGATCGCTAGAAAATTGTCAACCATCTGAAATATCGGCAGCATACCCCTTTATACTAAATCCCGTTTTAAAGCCGACACTCCGCACTTCAAAATGTAGTATAAAGTAGCATAAACTCATTCAAGAAAAAATAAGTAAAAATACTCAGAGAATTAGTCCCAAAAAAGTGAGACAATCAAAAAGCTCAAAAATCTATTAAAGGTACAAAAATTGT
>NZ_JADBSZ010000310.1:0-29035 GCF_020246425.1 Microcystis sp. M079S1 | reverse complement strand
TGACTTCGTTTCTCAGGAATTGAGAGCGGCGGAAGACCCGGAATTTGAAACCTTCTACACTAAAAATATTCTGCTTAACGAAGGTCTGAGAGCTTGGATGGCTCCCCAAGACCAACCCCACGAAAACTTTATCTTCCCTGAAGAAGTATTACCTCGCGGTAACGCTCTCTAAAGATGGCAAGAAAATTTACCGAATAGGGGGAAGGGTGAAGTTAAATCACCCTTCTTTTTTGTTGATTAAGGCACTTCAAGCAACTAAGTAGTAGTGCAAAATAAATTTCCTAGTGAAGATAGGCAAAAGGCAGAAGGCAATAGGCAAAAGGGGGAATAAATAATCAGTCTTTAATAACCAGATTTAGTATTACTCATTTTCTGGATACCCCTGTAAGATAAACTAGAGAATTTCTTGGAGATAAAGACAATGTTTCGCCAAATTTTATTATCTGGTCTAGGTTTATTGCTAATTTGTCCCCTAGGGAGCGAGCCTGCAGCGGCCAGAACCATGAGAATTAATTGTGAAAGTCAAAACGGTCGCACTACTCGCTGTCCCGTGAACGCTAGATGGGCCCAAGTAAGATTAACTCGTACTCGCTCTGCTGCTCCCTGTGAGGGTAATTGGGATTTCCAAAACGGCAATATTGTGGTCAGAAATGGTTGTCGGGGCGAGTTTGAGATACGCATGGACGACCATCACGGTAATGTTGGTGGCGGTTGGGAAGGTAATGTTTACGAAGAATTTCGCCTCCCCAATATCGGTCGTTTTGTCGTTGATCGCCGCAGTTATTATGATAGTGGCAGAATTAGAGAATTTGATGCGATCGTTAATGGCAGTCGCGAGCGTTGGTGGGCCAATTGTCGAGGCGGCGAACTCGGCAGCGGTAGTCGTCGCATCCGCTCATCCCGGGAAATCGATCGAGTAGTGGACTTTGTTTGTGAGGATCGGGGTTAATCGATTTTACAGAGACGATATCCGACACCGTGGACGGTTTCGATAAAATTTTCGGGCGCTCCTGCCGCTTTTAGCTTTTGTCGTAGTGCGCGCAGGTGAACCTTGACCGTATCTTCTTCCACGGATTCTTCCATCGGCCAAACGTGCTGGATAATGGTGCGGCGACCGATTAAGCGATAACCGTGGCGCAGTAGCAGTTCTAAAATACAGTATTCTTTGGGGGTGAGATGGATGGCAACGCCGGCATAACTAACTTCGTAGGCCCCGGGATCTAGGCGTAAATGACCCCATTCTAAAATCGGCGGCAGCGAGGCCACATTGCGACGGAGTAAAGCCCGCACCCTGGCGAATAATTCGCCTAAATCGACCGGTTTAACGATATAGTCGTCGGCTCCCGCATCTAAACCGGAAATTTTATCGCTAACTGTATCCCGGGCCGTCACCATTAGGATCGGCATCTGATAACCACGCGATCGCAATTGTTGACAAAAACTAATGCCATCTAATTGCGGCAACATGACATCTAATAGTAACAGGTCGTAATCGCTCGCCCTGATGTATTCTAAAGCCGATTCTGCCTCTAAAGCCGTATCGACCACATAAAATTGGTCGGTGAGAGCTTCCGCTAAGGTGGCCGCTAAACGGCTATCGTCTTCAACTAAAAGAATCCTCATGAAACGCTAGAGATGGGTTAACCGTTAGCACCTTGCCGATGTGAATATCGGCATCAGTTTAAACTTATCAAAAAATGTTCATTCTTTGAAATACAGTTTAATGATAAAACACCTCTCGAATCTTTGACCAAAATTTTGTAAAGTTATATTTCAGATTAATTATTTTTTGCACTTAAATAACCAATTTATGCTTTACCTAGCAAGGGTTTAAGAAAAATCTTTCCGATTTATTTACATTATCTTTCCGATTTCTTTACTATATTAATCTTCCCGATATCTTTACCAGATTTTATCGATATCTTTTCGATCTTTTCACCGGTTTCTTTTCGTGTCTTTTGCTACACTTGTCGAGCGTTCTTGATGGACTCTCCAGAGAAACTAAGCATCGATCGCCAAATTGACCCTGCGGGAAAGGCTGAGAAGGCATTTTGTCCCGAAGTCGTCCCGCAGCAATCCTTTACCCCACCTTGAGGAGATTGTTTTGCTATGACTTTTGGACCCGCTTCCCAACTTGGAGTGGCCCGGTATGAAGAAACTCCCCCGCTAGAATTGCTCCCCGGACAATCGGCGGCCGAGAAAGAAACTTTAATTCAAGCCGTATACCGGCAAATTTTGGGCAATGCCTACGTTATGGAAAGCGAACGGGCAGTGGTTCCTGAATCCCAATTAAAAATGGGAGAATTAAGCGTCCGGGAATTCGTCCGTGCGATCGCTAAATCCGCTCTCTATCGCTCCCGTTTCTTCGATACCTGTCCCCGCTATCGTTTTATCGAACTCAACTTTAAACATTTCCTCGGTCGCGCTCCCGACGGATTGGAAGAAATGCGCGCCCACAGTACAATTCTCGATAGCCAGGGCTACGAGGCAGAAATTGACTCCTACCTCGACAGCGACGAATATCAAAACACCTTTGGCGAAAACATCGTTCCCTATTGTCGAGGCTATAAAACAGAACCAGGGCGCAATATGGTGGGATTCACCCATATTTTCGCTCTATCTCGCGGTAACTCCAGCAGCGACCTGAAGGGCAGTATTTCTGGTAAAGCTCCCGTACTGAACAAATACGTTATTCAAGAAATTCCCCTCCCCGTTATTCCTCCCTCCGGTGGTTCTGTGGGTGATGGTTGGTCTTTCCAAGATACCTCTAGTGGTGCGCGGTCGCGTTTGGGTGCCGGTGCCGGGGAAGAAGGCAAGGTTTACCGCATTGAGGTGACCGGTTATCGCTCCCTGGGCAAAGTTAACCGCGTCTCGAAGTTCCGCCGCAGTAATCAGGTTTATTTCGTCCCTTTTAACAAATTATCTCAAGAATACCAGCGCATCCACCGTGAGGGGGGTGTTATCGCTAGTATCACCCCGATTAACTAGAGTCCCAGTCAGCTATCGTTTCTGTTTAGGAGAATCTCAATGAGTTTAGTTTTAGAAAGTCCAGTGGAGCTGCGACCGTCGAGAAGTCCCGACGAAGTGGCCGCAGTAATTCGAGCAGTTTACAAGCAGGTTTTGGGGAATCCCCACGTTATGGAAAGCGAGCGCCTAACCACTGCCGAATCGCAACTGGCTAATGGTAATCTGACTGTGCGGGAATTCGTCCGTGCGATCGCCAAATCGGATTTTTATCGCCGTCGTTACTTTGAGTCCTGCGCTCCCTACCGTTTTATCGAGTTAAATTTCAAACACCTCTTAGGTCGGGCCCCGGCCGACCAAGCCGAAATTTCGGCCCATATCCAGATTTGTGTCGGTCAAGGCTACGAAGCGGAAATCGACTCCTATCTCGATAGCAACGAATATCAAAGCAAATTCGGCGATAATATCGTTCCCTATTACCAAGGGGCGAAAAGTCAAGTCGGTCAGAAAAATATTAACTACAATCGCACCCTTTCCCTCTACCAAGGTTATGCCGGGGTTGATAGTGCTTTCCCCGCAGCCCGTTTGGGTGCGGAAGTGGCGACGAATAGCGCCAGTCCGATCACTCTACCCAGTAAAGGTGGTCGTTTGAGTGCCTACAAAGACGCAACGGAGAAGACTTTCAAAATTGTCGTCAAAGGGGCGAAGTTTGATAGTCCTCGCCGGGTTAGTACCACGGAATATCTGGTACCGGGTGATCGCATGACTCCCCAAATTCAGCGTATCCATCGGGCGGGCGGTACGATCGTTAGTATCACCGAAATCGCCTAAAAACCTCGATAGTGAACGAGTAGGGATAGCTTCTCTACTCGTTGAAGGGGTTTTGGCCTCACAGATAAGCTGTACTGGATTTAAACTGCCTAGAGGAATTTTAGTACAAATGCTCAAACTTCCTCTTTTGCAGCTACCTTCTTCCCTCTCATAGACGGTCTTAAGGAGTAATTTAGATACCAAAAAGCTGACTTTAAATCTCTGAAAAAACAGTTATTATTTTAAGGCTAAATATTGAGCTTTTTAATATTTAACCACAGCGAAAACAATTGTGATTAATTTCCCAAAATATTTTCACAATAAATACTGTTGTTTTGTTGATTGTTTAATAACAATCACTGGTTCGGTTGCGACTAATTAATCCTAGTAAAAATCATAATTCCACTTCAAAAAAAATAAGTTATAATCGGGAGAAGAATAGCTTAAGATTACACTTAAGTATCTCCTAAAATTTTCGAGAGCGAATAGTGAAATGCCCCCTTCTTATTCGCTCTTTTTTCTACAAAAATTCCTTGATAATTAATCGTTAAAACCTGCTTTCTCCTATGGATATCAGACAATTTGTCGAACTTTCCCTCGGTCGTTGGCGATCTCAGCGCAGCGCCCACCATCTAGCTTTTACTCACTTTGAACAGGTCAAATCAACGATCGATATCGTGCCTTTAAAAAAAGAAGAGCAAGAAGTAATCGACCTGTGTAAGTCCTATGATATCGATGCAAATTTTGCTAGTAATCCCTTTCGCATGAGTTGGCAAGGAGAATCGGATTGGGATGACGAATCTACCTTTGAAGGAACGACGATTTTAATCCCAATTCCCGATGAAAATAATCCTCGATCGGGGCGATTATTGCGGGATCAAGGTTATGCAGAAACTATTCCCTCCATCGGTCGTTATCACTTTCAAGAAGACGGCACTTTTGTCCTCTTAACCGAATACGAAAGAGCCACTGCTGAAGAAAAAATCTGGTTTGTTAATCCTAATTTTCGCCTACGAGTATCTTTGATTAAAACCAGTGAGGGAACGGGAGTAGTTACGGCTTCTTTTTCCTCAGAAATTCGCAATTTATCGGTATCTTAGGGCAGTAAAAACCATGGCGGACAGTGATTTACTTTTAACTCTAGCTCACTGGATAGCGGGAGATTTTAGCAATCAGCAACAAGCTTTTGAAGATGCCAAAAATTACGCCCATATCCATGTATTTTTCCGACCTTTACCCTGGGATTTTTTCGGGGGAATCGGGTTTTATTCCGAACAGGTTTACGATTACGATCTCTGGCGACCCTATCGGCAAGGGGTGCATCGTTTTATCGATCGAGGAGAGGATATTTATATCGAAAATTACAGTTTACAAAATCCGATGTTTTATGCGGGAGCGGGACGGGAACTGTCAATTTTACGCAGTATAAAACCAGACAAAATTGATCGCCGTTATCACTGTTCGATGATTTTTCAACGGCGGGGAAATCTCTTTCGTGGCCGGGTAGAGGGCAATAGTTGTTTTATCGAAAAATACGGCAAAAAAACCTATTTAGTTAGCGATGTGGAACTGACAGAAAACACTTTTGTGAGTTTCGATCGCGGTTTAGACGTGGACAACCACGAACAGGTATGGGGATCAAGGGCGGGGGCTTTGAAATTTGTCAAAATCGAGAATTTTGCCGCCGAAGTTCCTTCGATGATTTGAACGGTTAATCAGCAGACTGAACGGAAACCAATGGAAACCATCCAAGAATCTACCACCATGCTCCCACCAGTCGCCCGTCAAAAAATGCAAGCTTGGATCCGGAGCCGTCATCTGGTTTGTTCGGGCAACTTTTTCCTCTTTGAAACCTTAGATTATTCTGCGGTGGAACGCTTCGAGCAGTGTGTGAAAAGTTTAGGCGGAACGGTGATTTCTGTGGAACCGCTTAAACGAGTTTGGATCGGCACTCACCGCAAAATTCTCCTCTACCAAGTGAAAGCTAGTTTACACACTCCCCACCATGAATTAAAACAATATTGGTTTAAGTATGGTAGTTTTCAAACTCGCTTTGATGAAAATATTTAACTATTAATGGCTCGCTGGCGGTTTTTCTCGATTAAGTCTTCTAAAAAAGAAGACTCGACACAACGGCGCTCGGAACAATAGGTCATTAAATTCACACCATTAATAATCTTGACTGTACTGACGCGCACACGAAAATTATCGGTAATAAACCAGCAGCGCTCTTGTCCCTGATTACGCTCGTATTCTGTATCTATAGTTAATACTCCATCCTCGGCAAAATGATAGACCCCGATAACGGGAATGCCTTCCACATAGCCTTTATTGCGGAGGAATTTGCCATAGCGAGCATTAACAGGATTGGGAACATCGACTAGAATCGCTTCGTAGTTAGGATCGGGGGCTTTTTCGCTTAAATTGCCCTGCCATTGAAAACTAGCTCCGCCACTAATTAACTCTGGATTTACCCCTTGTTCTCGGCAAACTTCCAGAACTTTCGGATTATCTGCGGCTAAAACCTTGATAATTAAATTAGATTCTCCCGATTCATCTCCCGCCGCGTCAAAACGATGAACAGTACGTTGAGAAAACCAAACTCCTTCGCTTTTGCGAAAGAAATCCATCATTGTCATCGGTGTTTTTTCTAGCATCGATCGCTCACTTTTACTTAGTTGCTTAACCAAATTTTACCAGCTCAGAAAAAAGCCTTAAAAATCCATAGAATAACTGCTTAAATTTTACGCTCTATTGGCTGTACTTAACTTCGGTTCGGGGTACAGCGTTGCTCTTCAAGATGAAGTGTAACCTAATTTGGTATCGACTATCGACCACCGACTCCCCAAAACGAAAACTGCCTACCTGATCATTAAGATAACTGCTGTAAGAAACCCGTTTTCTTGATCTGCTGCTAGAATTCAAGTAGATTGGAGGAAAATATATGGAGCCTGCAAACACCTTAGATGCTCTAATGCTCAAAACCATCATCAAGGAAAGCGTCCGCGAAGTTATGCGGGAGGAATGGTTTAAATTCTTCGAGATGCTGATTCCCTATGTTGATGATATAGAACAAGCCGACATAGAAGCAACCTTTAATCCTGTTGATTACAAAGACGACGGCTTCGTTGATATTACAGGCTGGTTTAATCGTGAAGATCGGGATCAGTAGATCAGCCAATAAATTTTTGGAGAAACTAGATGCCAATAGCCGAAAATCTGTTTTGACTAAAATTGGTATTCTCAAAACCTGCCTTGAAACTCAAAACGTTTATCCCCCTGAAGAACTTGATATCAAAAAACTTAAAGGTGAGTTAAAAGGATTCTCCAGAATTCGTGTTGGCAAAATGCGAGTTATTTTTGAAATCGGCAAGGAGACAGACGAAATCTTTATTTATGAGATTAACTTTAGAGGCAATATTTACGATTAACTAAGCGATTAGCAACGTTCGGATTTACCAATTATTTTCGATACTTCTTTCCGCAGCCATCTAACTTTCATGGGTTAATTTAGCCAATACTGCTTCTTCTTCGTCAGCAAAGTCTCCAGCTTCGACTTGAGCAACTGCTTTCTTATTTTTCTCGCCAGCAGCCAGAATAATCGCCCGCTCTTGACGATTACTAGACTTCTGACATAATTAGGGTTTGCGGCAAAAAGTTTGTTGGTGGGGTTAGGAGTCAGTAGCCGGTCGTCAGGAGCCGGTCGTTTCAGGCTTTCTTGCCCTCTTTTTTGTACCAGTTTATGTACTATAAAAAGGATAATGCCAGGTTTTTGAAGGTCTTAATCCTATTTTCGCAGCATGAACATCGGATTTTAACAGGTCAAAAGCCTTATTTTAAAAGGGTTTTACCATTATTCAGCAAGCCCTAATTAACTTTTGAGAGTTCAAAAATGGGAAAAATAGGGATGAAGTTGCCTAAAATCTCTTTATGCTTAGTTCTCCTGACTACTGACTACGGGCTCCTTACTCCTCTCTCTGAGGTTTACTGGTCACTGATCACTGATTAGAGAATACCCGCGTTAGAAAGACCGAGAACCAGTCCCGCACCGAGAATATGGCCAAAACTCATGGTAGCCAATAATTCCGGCAGACCGAAGCTTTTTTTCGAGGCTAACTGCGGCAAGGGTAAAGCAGGGCCGGCCCCGGTATTTTGGATAGCAAAATAACCGATAGCGAACGCTACTAGGTTAGCTAACGTCATGGTAATGCCGACGGATAAATTCCAGGGAATGGTTTGAGCGGTGGCTAAAAGTAAGGCGGAAGGGATCATTTGCGCTCCAGTCTTGATAAGATTTTGTTAATCACAGGGAATTATAAAAAGCTCTTGACCCGAAACTGCTTTTTGTTTGAATACTTAACAGTTTTTGTAACGTTTTGTGAATAAGATTAAATGCGAATTAAAATTTGCGGCATTACCCAACCGGACCAAGGCCGAGCGATCGCTACTTGCGGAGCTACGGCCTTAGGTTTTATCCTCGTACCTAGTTCGCCTCGTTACGTCAAAATCGAGCAAATTAACGCTATTATCGCCGCAATACCCGACAAAATTGATTTTATCGGGGTTTTTGCCGACGAGCAACCCGAAATTATTCAGCAAATAATTATTAAAACCCCCTTGACAAGTGTGCAGTTACATGGTATGGAATCTCCCGAATATTGCCAAAGGTTGCGGCAATTATTACCCGACCAAGAAATTATCAAAGCTTTGCGGATCAAAGACAGAGAAAGTTGGGAAAAGTCGGCAATTTACTTCAATAGCGTCGATACTTTACTTTTAGATGCCTACCATCCCCAATTGCTCGGCGGTACGGGACATACCTTAGACTGGCAAGCCTTAGCCAGTTTTTCGCCCCCCTTGCCCTGGTTTCTCGCCGGAGGACTCAACCCCGATAATATTGGTGAAGCTTTAACTCGGCTGCACCCCCAGGGTATTGATGTCTCTAGCGGCGTTGAGCGATCGCCTGGTGATAAAGACCTCAAAAAAGTCGCCCTCTTGCTAGAGCGACTGCAAACATTCAGGGATCAGTGATCAGTTAGAAGGTTTTGGGTGTTGGGGTTTTAGGGTGTTGGGGTGGTCACTGCGTGCGCGTTGCGGGGGGTGTTGGGGTTTTAGTTGAATTCCCCCATGTCCCCATGTCCCCATGTCCCCATGTCCCCATTTCCCCATTTCCCTGACTAGAAGAAATTGGGTTTATGACGGATCAGGTTAAGATACTCCTCGCGGGTTTTCTGCTCGTCTTGGAAGACTCCTAACATGGCACTGGTGACAGTCCAAGATCCCGGTTTCTGCACCCCGCGCATCACCATACACATATGAGTTGCTTCCATGACGACTGCAACCCCTTGGGGGTCGAGAATTTCTTGAATCGCTTCGGCAATCTGACGGGTGAGGCGCTCTTGGACCTGTAAACGACGGGAATACATTTCCACAATGCGAGCCAATTTACTTAATCCGACCACCTTTTGGTTAGGAATATAGGCAACGTGGGCCCGCCCCATGAAGGGTAACATATGATGTTCACAGAGACTAAAAAAGTCAATATCGCGCACTAATACCATCTCATTATGACCTTCATCGAAGATCGCACCATTAACGAGGGTTTCTAGGGATTGTTGATAGCCTTGGGTGAGAAACTGCATCGCTTCGGCCACCCGTTTGGGGGTTTTTAATAAACCTTCTCTTTCGGGATCTTCCCCCACCGAGATCAGGATATTTCTGACCGCATCCATCATCTGTTCTTTGTTTTCGTCGGAAGTTGGATGAATTTGAGCGGTTTTGCCATTGTGGGTGTTGCGATCGGGGCGAGTGGTCACGCGTGCTTGAATAGCGTCGGTTAAATTACCGTTTAAACCGTTAGAAGAAGCTATGGTCATAATGAAGAGGCCTGTAGGCGAATTGATTGATAAATAGAAGTATTTCGGGTTATAATGCCCCCGCACTGGGCATAATGGTCATCGTTTCCACTACGGCCTGTTTGGGCAGTAACACCGCTTGCAGAATGGCCTGAGCGATGATATCTGGGGTTAACATGGCCGAGCGATCGAAATCTGCTTTGACGCTATCGCTGTCCCAGATGGGAGTATTGACAGCCCCAGGGGTGATAATCGTGACGCGAATGGCGTTAGCCCGCTCCTCGATCGCTAAAATGCGAGAAAATGCCACTAATCCCGCTTTGCTGACACTATAGGCCCCCCAATCAGGGAAGAAATTATCGGCGGCGATCGAGGAAACGTTAACGATCGTGCCTCCCCCCTGTTGACGCATGGCAGGTAAAATCCCTTGCACACACTGATAAACACTGGTTAAATTCAGATCGATCACCCGCTGCCAGTCTGACAAAGGTGTGTCGGCCAAGGAGTTTGTGTAACCCATGCCAGCATTATTGATCAGGATGTCGATCGGTCCGGATTCTTGGGCGATTTTAGCGATACTAGGAGCTACTTCCAGGATATCTGCCAAATCTAAGGGGTAAGCTTGGGCTGATACGCCTAAATCTGCCGCCATTCCCGCCACGGTTGCCAATCTTTGCTGATCGCGACCGATTAAAACCAGATTAATTCCCGCCTTGGCGAAAGCGAGGGCGGTTTCCTTGCCGATGCCGCTGCTGGCTCCCGTGATCAGCGCTCGCTGTTGACGAATAACAGAGTTCATGGTATAATTTGAAATCTCTTAATTCTTGGTAGTTAGGGCAAAATTTTGGCGGTTGGGGGAACCCTAGAAAGGTTTAAGGGAGTTGGGTCGGATCGGAGCAATTTTTCTCGCACCAAAACTGCTGCGGCCACCCTAGGCGGGGGGAAGCATTGACTATCAGGTAGGTTCAAGATTAAAAATCGTTACAAAATTTTACCTAGCCAATTATAGCACTGTTAAGTCAGGGATCACTAATTTTTGTGTGTATTTAGATAGATATATAACCAGCCAGGGAAAAAAGCGGCCTGGTTGGCGAGAATTCTTGCGGCTGTCTTTGTCCGGAACTCCCTCCCCCCGCACTCAAAACTACTCACCAGAGGAGATGGCGGCACTGGGTTGAGTGCGATTGACAATCACCACTCGAGCGCCGATAACGGGACTTCTAGCGAGGAGAATTCCCTCGTTATCCTTCATTTCCAAGCGCCGAAAATCGAGACTTTGGCAACGTTGAAAAACCGAATTAGCCAATTGATCCTGTTGTGATGCCTCCAGACTATACCAATTATCGCCCAAAATAACTACTAGACGACTAGCCAAAAAATCTGCCTCTACGGTAGAAATAATACCGGCGGGATAACGAGTAGTTAAATCGGTAATTTCCTCTTGAATGGCTGCGACTAAACTTTGTTCGGGAGTTAATCGCGGTTTTGCTTTGGTAATCGGGACGGGAATCGGTGCCTCTGGTGCGATTAATTCTGGGGGAGTTTCGATAATTTCCCCAGCAGCCGGGGAAGGACTAGAGACAACTTCAGGCATATTTTCGGCAATTTCCGCAGGATTTTTCGGTAAACTGAGCACGGCTACCAATAGGATAGTGACTAAACTTCCTGTTAACAAGCCGGTAATTAACCAATCGGGAATTTTTTCGCTAATTCCTGCCGGTAAAAGTCGGCGAATTTTGTTCAAAATCGCTGTCCACCACCCTTCCACCTGCTCGAAATCCGGTAAAATATCGTCGATTCCCTCCGCTGCTTCGATTGGAGAATCTGGGGTTAAACTTTGCTCAACTTCCGCAAATTCATCTAGTTTTAAAGCAGCGGCTAACTGTTGCGTTGAGTTAAGAAGATTATCAACAGCAACTTTTGGGGGTAACACTGTCCCCGTTCCCGTGTTAAGTTGGGAAACGATCGAATTTAACTGCTCGATCGCCTCTTGTAGTCGGATCACCGTTTCTGCTTGGCTGAAATTCTCTCGCTCATTTGGTTGAGTCATAATCTTTCTTAACTCGCTGCCATTCTTTTTCAAAATATCATTGTATGCGCCGTTTTCTCGGTTTTTTAACCAGTATTTTCCTTGTCTTCCTGACTGCTTGTGGTAGTGTCACTCCCCCGCAAGAATTTGCCCCCGACGGAGAAATCGTCGCCAAAGCCCTTTTATTACAATTTCGTCACACATCCGATCGCCTTAGTCAATCTTTACATATCGATGATCCGCAGGTAAAAATTGCTAAAATTAATGTCACCAGTCTGGAACCGCTTTATGTGGGCAATTTACCCGCTTATCACTTGCAGGGAGATTACGATCTAACTCTACAATTGCCCCATCAAAAAGATACCAAACAACACAACAATTTTGATCTTTATTTACAAAGACAGATCGAGGGAAAAACTTGGCGTTTACTGGAAGAAGTTGCCTCACAATGGCGCAGCTATTTAGTGAAATAACCGGAAAAAGCCCAGGGATTTTGCTAAGTAGCTGGTTATAATTAAATTGAAGATAGATTTTGGGTTCGATCCCCCCTGCCCCCCTTGATAAGGGGGGTGCCGATAGGCGGGGGGATCTACCTGAGCAATGACAATCCTCAAAGGGAAAATTTAGCGATAATGATTACCTGTCCTCGTTGTCAGCACAAGGTCGATAGTCAAGCCTTGCAATGTCCCTACTGTTTGAATATTTTCAAGGCCTATGGTCATCCCGGCATGACCCTGCATCAAGCTGTCACGGGCGAGTTTTTATGCCAAACTTGTCTTTATCATGGCGATGATAGCTGTAATTTTCCCCAACGTCCCTACGCTACCAGCTGCACTTTATACAAAAATAGTCAAATAATAGCCGAAAAAAGTCCTCCTCTCCCTCTTCCTAGGGTTTTAAAAAATTGGTGTCTCAGAAATAAGGGATTATTGCTATTATTAACCCTGATTTTGGGCAGTATTGCCCTGGCTTTTATCAACTCACGTCGTTAATTTTCTTGCTGGCGATCAAGCCTTGATATAGCTCTAGATCGAACCAGAAAGTTGTGCCAATTCCCACTTCACTAATCAAATTAATTTGACTATAGTGCTTTTCAATAATATTTTTGACGATCGATAATCCTAATCCCGTCCCTTCTAGGGTATGAACGCGATTTTCTACCCGATAGAAGCGATCGAATATGGCACTTTGATCCTCGGCATCGATGCCAATACCAGTATCGGATACTTCCACGCGAATTTTGGGAGTTTCTTGGGGATTATCTCTGGTTATTTTATAGGCACGAATCACCACTTTGCCGCCAGCAGGAGTAAATTTTAGGGAATTACCGACTAGATTAGTTAATACCTGTAAAAGTAGATCATAATGACCTAAAATTGGTAGTAAATTGGCTTCAATTTCCGAGCTTAATTCTAGTCCTTTATCCCTAGCATTGAGTTGATAAGTCCTTAGGGTTTGTTCGATTAATTGTCCGATATCGATCGCATCTAAGTTATAGTTACGGGAGGATTCTAACCGAGAAAGATCGAGAACATCATTAACTAAACGAGTTAAGCGATCGGTTTCATGATTTGCGGTTTCTAAAAACTCTCTTTTTTCTGTATCGCTCAGATCTTCACCAAATTCTGTCAGGGTTTCAATAAAAGATTTGATGTTAAATAAAGGGGTTCTTAACTCATGGGAAACATTGCTGATAAATTGACTTTTTGCCTCATTTAATTCTGTTTCTCTGGTGATATCCTGTAGCGTCATGGCAATTCCCCGGACATTCTCCCGATGCTGATCGAATACCTGAGTTAACAAAAGGCGAATTGTACAGGGTTTCGGGTTAGTTAAAGATAATCTAAATTCTGCTGGGGAATAGTTATTATTTTCCTGATCAATAACAGCATTTTTCTGATTTTGATTAGCGGATTCTTCTGGCTGGAGGGTTTCTCCTGCCGCAATTTGATAAAGAGGTTTAGTTAGTCTAACCGTTAACTCCGAAGGAAAAAGATGTAGAACATTTTGACCGATAATTTCCCGATCTTCCCAGCCAAATATTTCCCGAGCTGCGGGATTAATTAATAATAGTTGAAAATTAGTATCTAAGAGAATCGCCCCATCAGCAATAGTGGACATTAACGTATCTAATTTTGCTTTTTCTGCGGTCATTTCTTCGATATTTTGTTCTTCGTATCGTTCTAACTTTTCCGCCATTTCATTAAAACTGAGAATTAATTCCCCTAACTCTCCTCCCAGGGGTAAATCAACGCGCTGCTTAAAATTTCCTGCTGCAATATTTTTGACCCCGACTAATAACTCCTTGATCGGTTTGGTGATAGTTAAAGCATTAAAAACCGCCCCCAGAATCACCATGGCCCAAATCGAGACAAAAACGGCAATAGTCACATCACGGGTTAGATTAGAAGAAGCGACCACAATAGCGTTAGGATTGATCCCGATCGCTAATACTCCCAAATATTTGCCTTCATGATTTAAGGGAACAAAGACATCGGTTACTTCCCCGTCGGGGGTTTTGTGCTGACGGACGAGGGGAGTTTCCGCATTTTCGCCATAATTTTCCGGTAATTGAATGCGACGCTCGATCGTCAGGGAATTCTTAACTTCGGCGGTAGAATAGGGAATGCCGAAAAATATTTGACCCTCCTCGTTAGCGTAGATCAAATAACGCACACTGGAGGTACTACTATAAAAACGGGCTGAAAAACGGGCTAAATCGGTTAAATTGTCCTCAGCAATCAGAGGAGAGACATTAGCGGCTAATAACAGCCCTAAATCCCGGCCAAAACGGGTATCATTGAGACGGACATCCTGCTGGATCGTGTTAACCGCCCAAAAGGTTAAACCACTCATCAACAAAGAAACGGCTAAAGTAGCCGCAGCCATTAATTTAGTTTGGAGGGTGAATTCAGACCACCAACGGGCGATCGCTTTTCGGAGAATGGGCAGAAAATTAAACACGGTTAGGCAGGATTAATCGGTGTTCTCGACGACTCTATCGCTCAAATCGCAGGTTAACATGATCATCTTAACTCATTATTAAGCTGGTAGCGGTTAAGCTGGCAGTAATCTCACCTAAGTCTCCGAGAAAGTCAAGAAATGCCCAAAAGCGCCAAGAGTTCTAATTTTAGCTACCCCCGGTACCTCTGTGGTGTAAATACTGAACACACCTAAATTTTGCCGTTGACTAGAGGTTTTGATCGCTGGTTTTAAGATTTGATTTTTGATCACATTTCTGGCTGCCACTGGTAAAGAATCGATCGAGCCACAGAGACTGATTTTCTCGCAAGCGATTTTGTCGGCATGAGCGAGCAGTTTTTCCGAGGCGTATTCGCTGTAAAGTTCTTGGGGTGGATTGGTAAATCCCATCATCCCCGCTACCACACCCAAGACGATCGCTCCCTTGAAGAAATTACCCCCCATAGCTACTTAGCTCCTTGATTTTGTCTTCTCCACTCTATTTTGACAAGACATTTTCGATCTGGCTAGGGAGCGGTGTCAACTTCTTAAACCAATACCGGGTGCATAGCACTCTAGTACATTTCCCGTAAGACTGCAGCTAATTAACAGATAATCACAGTGAGAACAGGCGGTGCTAACGAGATGGTGTTCTAAAATATGCTGTCTTTCGGCAAAATTTCCACAATTAGGACAGCGTACTTGTTGCAGGGTGATCATAGCAAACCTCATTAATTAGTTATCTTCTGTATATAAAGCTAGTTTTTCTTGATCCCAATCGGTTTAAGTCTATTTTTTCCTTGATCCCCATTATGGAGTCGATCATCTGATCTTGCTAGTAATTTTTACTAAACTTTGCAATTTTTCTGGAAAAATTTAACAATTTCTTCCTAGGGTTTTTTACCGTGATCAGATATGTGTCGGTAATTTTGGCGAAGAGAAAGCCGGAAAGTAAACTCTTAAACTGCTAATCCCTTACTGCTATAATTACGGCTGAGATTATTGATTGTCCTATGAAGTACGCTCTGGTTCACGAGTGGTTAACCCCAAAGGCGACGGGGGGATCGGAATTAGTGGTTAAGGAGATTTTACGATGTCTAGAGGCGGATTTATACGCTTTGGTCGATTTTGAGTCCACTAATCCCGATAGTTATCTCTATGGTCGCTCGATCGGGACAACTTTTCTGCAAAATTTCCCGAAAGCGAGAAATGGCGTACAAAAATACTTACCTTTTCTTCCCCTGGCGATCGAGCAGTTAAATTTAGAGGATTATGATGTAATTTTATCCTCCTCCCATTGTGTGGCTAAAGGGGTTTTAATTCGACCGGATCAGGTTCACATTTGTTATTGTCACAGTCCGATGCGTTATGCTTGGGATTTAACTTTTGACTATCTGGCTAATAGTAAGTTAGGACGGGGATTACCCGGTATTTTCACCCGTTATCTTTTGCATGGGTTGCGTCAGTGGGATGTGATTTCTGCTAATCGTGTGGACTATTTTCTGGCTAATTCCCACCACACCGCTAGACGAATTTGGCGCTGTTATCGACGGGAGGCAAAAGTTATTTATCCTCCCGTACAAATCGAGCGTTTTCCCTACCAAGAGAAAAAAGAAGATTTTTATTTAGTAGTCTCTCGTTTGGTTAGTTATAAAAAAGTCCCTTTAATTGTGGAAGCGTTTAATCAATTGGGATTACCCCTAGTGGTTATTGGAGATGGTCCACAAATGGCTTTAATCCGACAGTTAGCTAAGGATAATATTCAGATTTTAGGTGCGGTTTCTGATCGAATAGTAGCAGAATATATGTCGAAAGCAAAAGCGTTTATTTATGCTGCCTGTGAGGATTTTGGTATTGCTTTAGTGGAAGCGCAAGCTTGTGGTACTCCCGTGATTGCATTTGCTGCCGGAGGTGCTTTAGAAACCGTGCGAGAGCTGCGGGAAAATTCTCCCCAGGGAACAGGATTACTTTTTGGGGAACAAAATCCCCAATCTTTGCTGGAAGCGGTTAAATATTTTGTTGATCACGGTGATAAAATTGATCCGGAAGATTGTCGGCAACAGGCTAATAGATTTACTCCAGAGGTTTTTAGAAATGCTTACAGTTTGTTTATAGAGGAACATTCAATATCTAAAAATTATTGCTAACTTTAATTAGAGCAGTTATCTTAATGGAGAGCTAGGAAGTTTTCGTTTTAGGGAGTCGGTCATCGGTCGTTGATAACAAATTAGGTTACACTTTATTTTGATGAGAAACGTTGTAAAAGAGGGCGAATGCAATTCGCCCCTACAATAATATTATTTCCCCAATGGTGGGGGTGCATCACCTGCGCCCAAAATGTAATACTATGGATATTTCTCTAAAGTGGAGATGTAGCCAACGCTGATAGCTTACCGTGGTGATTGTGATGACAGAAAAGCGAGGATTATAGCCGTGCCTTGGAATCGAGTTAATCAATGGGTAGAAAGACGCTCTTTAGTGGCCTTAGAATCAGCTTATCAGAGAGCGCTCAAAATTAAAGCGATCGAAGATAAACATTTTGGGGGACAAAAAATTTCCCCGGCTGCCGTGGGAGGAAAAAGTGTTTATGATTACTTTCAAAGTACCCTAGAACGAGAATTATTACAGATACGTCTCGATTTAACTCAAGTGCGTCTGGGTAATTTTATCAATCCGCAAACTAACCCAGAAAATAATAACATCCTAGAGACTTTAAAGGCGATCGAGGATATTATCGGTAAATATCGCCTAGACTTAGAGGAATTGCTGCCCCCATTACCGAATAATCAAACCCCAAATCTGCCTAATGCCAATCTCACTGGTGATACCTCCAGAGATAAAAATAACCAGGCAATTTCTCCTGTAACCGGTAATAAATTTTTTAACTTCCAGCAAGAATTAACCCCAGAATACGAACAAACCGTTATTAAACAACTCCGTACTCTGCGACAACAGCAACGTATTGCTATTCGTTTTATCCTGATTATTATTTTAGTTCCTCTCTTGGTGCAGGTTATTAGTAAAAATTTCGTCTTTAGCCCTATTTTAAACTATTTTGGTGTGGATAGAGCGAAAATATCAGAAGTTTATATTTCTCAGGAAATTGGCGAAAAATATCTCAGGGAATTTGCTAGACTTCAAGAAATTGAGGAAATCAAGCACGTTTTAGGAGTAGCAAAAGCAGGGCATGAATCAGAAGAAAATTTTCGAGAACAGGTCGAGGAATTATTTAAAGAAGCGGGTTATGAAAGTCAAGATGGTTGGAAAAACTTACTCTCCGATATCACTGGATTAATAGCCTTTATTGCGATCTTAATTTTTGGTCGTCAACAATTGGCAATTACGCGAGCTTATGTTAGTCGTTATTTTCTCAGCTTAAATGATATCACCAAAGCCTTTATCTTTATTCTCTTTACCGATATATTTGTCGGGTTTCACTCGGCGGAGGGTTGGACGGTAATCTTAGAAACTTTGTTCCGGCACTTTGGTTGGCGCGAGAATATTACATTTATTAGCTTGTTTGTGGCCACGGTTCCCGTTATCCTAGATACCATCTTTAAACTATTAATATTTAATTATCTGACTCGTAAATCTCCCACCGCCGCAACTATCCTAGAAAAGATGAACCAGTAACGCCCTATGATCCTTAGTATTGCCGATACCTTCATTAAAAGACCCGTTCTGACCACAGTTTGCTCGATTTTAATCGTTTTGATCGGAGCGATCGCTGTTCCCTTTTTACCCCTAGAAAAACTGCCCCAGTTGGCATTTATTCAGGTAGCGGTAAATGCGAACTATTTGGGAACCGATGCCAAAACCGTACAGGATAACGTTACCACGGTACTCGATCGCCAGATTAACGGGACAGAACAGATTGTTTATATGCAGTCCCAGAGTACCAACACTGGACAGAGTACGGTGAATGTCTTTTTCCCGGTGGAAATGGATCGTAACATTGCCCAAGTCTTGGTACAAAACCGTGTCAGTACCGCCGCCGCTAGTTTACCTGAAGAAGTGAACCGGCAGGGGGTGACAACCAATACCCAATCCCCCAGCGTTACCCTTGCCTACGGGATTTCCGCCAAACCGGACGAAAAGGGCAATTATCCCTACGATACGGTCTTTTTAAGTAACTTTGTCGATCGGGTCATCGATGCGGAGATTCGTCGGATCGAGGGAGTTGGTAGTACAACAATCATCGGGGAAAGGGAATACGCCCTGCGTTTTTGGCTTAATCCCGATGCTTTAGCCGCTAGGGGTGTATCGGCGGAACAAGTAGTACAGGCGATCCGAGAACAGAATATTCAGGTGGGTGCGGGGACAATTGGCGGTGATCCCAGTCCCGAAGAGCAGCAATTCCAGATCGCCATTCGCGCCGTTGGTAGGGTTGCCACCGGGGAGGAAGCGGAAAATATTGTCGTCAAAGTCGGGGAAAATGGCGATTTAATCCGAATTAAAGACGTAGGACGCGCAGAAATCGGAGCCGAAAGCTACAGTACCGCCGCCTATTTCGACAAATCCCCCGCCGTTGTCTATATCGTCTATCAGTTACCCGGTTCCAACGCTTGGAATACTGCCAAACTGGTAAAAGAAAAAATGGCGGAACTAGAACCGAGTTTCCCCCCGGGGTTAAATATCGCCATTACCCTCGATAATACCGCCTTTGTCGCCGCTTCCCTGGAAGAAGCCTTTGGCACTCTGGTTGAGGCGATTTTACTGGTTATTCTCGTCATTTTTATCTTCCTTCAGGATTGGCGCACCACGATCATTCCGGCGATCGCTATTCCCGTATCTTTGATCGGAACCATGGCCGTCGCCCTGGCTTTAGGCTATTCTCTCAATAACCTCTCCTTGTTTGCCGTCATTCTGGCCACCGGTTTAGTGGTGGACGACGGCATCGTGATCGTAGAAGCGGTATCGGAAAAATTACGGCAGGGAATGCGGCCATTTCAAGCTGCCCTCGATGCCATGGGCGAGTTAACCTCGGCGGTGATTGCTAGTTCTCTTGTACTGCTGGCAGTTTTTATTCCCGTCACCTTCTTCCCCGGTACGGTGGGGATCGTTTATCGACAATTTGCCGTCATCATCTCCGCCTCAATTATCATCTCCACCTTTAACGCCCTCAGTTTTTCCCCCACCATGTCGGCGATTATCATGAAAGCGCCCCAAGGCACCCGCGGACCCTTGGGACTGTTTTTCGAGGGCTTTAATCGGGGTTTCAACGCAGTTAAAGAAGGCTATCGACGCTCGATCGAATTTCTGATCCGCATCCGTTTTTTAGTGTTACCCTTCTTTATCGCCGCCCTCTTTCTCACAGCTTGGAGTTACAGCACCACTCCCCAGGGTTTTATCCCCGAAGAAGACCAAGGTTATGCCTTCGTTTTGGTGCAAGCACCCCCCGGGGTTTCCCTGCGCTACACCGACCAGGTTATCCGTCAGATTAACGAAGAAATTCTCGACGGTATCGAAGAAATCGAACACTTTGTCGGTATGGCGGGCTTTAGTTTTGCTGGAAGTGGCAGCAACCAAGGGCTATTTTTTGTCAAGTTAAAAGAATGGTCGGAACGGCCTGGCGAAGATAAGTCGGTTTTCGGGGTTCTGCGGAAAATTAACCAACAATTAGCCACTAAAGTCCCAGATGCTCGCGCTTTCGCCGTTAATGCGCCCCCCGTGGATGGATTAAGTTCTACCGGCGGTTTCGAGTTATTTATCCAAAACCGCGCTTCTTTCCCCATGGACGCTTTGATTGCCAACGCTAATAAAGTCATGGCCGAGGCCCGAACAAGACCGGAATTATCGGGAATTTTCACCCAATTTACCACCGACACGCCGATGCTGGAACTTTCCATCAATCGCAACCAGCTACAGGCGCAAAACGTCGATATGCAGGCCGTTTTCGGTACCCTGCAAACCTATCTCGGTTCCAACTTCGTCAACCAATTCGTCTTAGGCGATCGCTTGTATCGAGTCTTTGCCCAAGCAGAAGCGGATTATCGCTCTAATCCTGAAGATATTAACCGTCTTTACGTCCGTTCCCGTACCGGGGCCAATATTCCCCTATCGGGTTTGGTTAGCGTCAAACGCTTCACCTATCCACCGATTATCACTAACTTTAACCTCTATCCCTCGATTAACGTTCAGGGTAGTCCCGCCCCCGGTTTTAGTACGGGACAGGCGATCGCAGTGATGGAAGATGTTTGTCGGAAAGTCCTGCAGCCCGGTTTCGGTTACGCTTGGACGGGTACAGCTTTCCAAGAAAAAACTTCCGCCGGGGCTGCCCCAGTTATCTTCGGATTAGCCTTTATTGTGGTTTTCCTCGTACTCGCAGCCCAGTACGAAAGCTATATCGACCCGATTATCATCATGATTACGGTTCCCCTAGCGATCCTAGGTGCCATGGGGGCCTTACTGTTGCGGGCGAATTTCCTACAAGTGGGTAGTCTGTTCCCGGCGGTGAATAATAATATCTATGCTCAGGTGGCTTTGGTCATGTTGATCGGTTTAGCGGCTAAAAATGCGATTTTAATCGTGGAATTCGCTAACCAGTCCCGTACTTTGGGTTTAAGTATTCCCGATGCGGCAGCCCGGGCCTCGACGGAACGCTTAAGACCGATTCTGATGACGGCTATTTCCGGTTTAGTTGGTTTCTTGCCCTTGGTTATCGCTTCCGGCGCCGGGGCGATGAGTCGTTGGTCCCTGGGAACTGCAATCTTAGGCGGTTATCTGATTTCCACTGTGTTGAGTTTATTTCTCGTCCCGGTGTTGTATGTGCTGATCAAACAGTTCGAGGCCCGATTCCTCTCCTCGAAACCCCCGAAAAGTGGCGGTTCTGGCGGCAAAAAAACCCCTTCTCTCGATGGGGAAAGGAATACATCAGAAACCCCGATAGAAGAAGGGGCCATTTCCTCTTTGAAAATCTCTCCTCAGTCCCCGAATGACTAGGGTGTTAGGAGACTTTTTCAGTGATCAGTAATCAGTAATCAGTGAAAAGAAAGCCCCGCAATTGCCACTTAATACTGATAACTAATAACTGATAACTGATAACTGATAACTGATAACTGATAACTGATAACTGATAACTGATAACTGATAACTGATAACTGATAACTGAAAATAATGAGTCTAGAATCTACTGCTAACGAGGCGATCGCTCATAATTTAGAGCAATTCCTGCTAGTTTTGACCATTTCCTTGAGTGTCGCCACTTTATCGAGAACCGTTGCCTTCCTCCGCAAAATTCCCTACACCCTGCTGTTAGTTATTGTCGGTATGGGTTTAGCTTTTTTAGATTTGCGTCTAGTTAATCTTTCCCCGGAATTAATTCTGGAAATTTTTCTGCCTCCCCTGTTATTTGAAGCCGCTTGGAATATTCCTTGGGCTAAATTAAAGGAATATTGGGTTACTATCGTCCTTTTTGCCGTTATCGGGGTGATTATCTCCGTTTTGGGAGTCGCCTATCCCCTACATATCTTTGCTAATTTACCCCTATCGATCGCTTTCCTGTTGGGTGCTGCCCTAGCTGCCACCGATCCCGTCTCTGTGATTGCCCTATTTAAAGAATTGGGGGCCAGTAAAAAACTAACGATCCTGATGGAAGGGGAAAGTCTCTTTAATGATGGGGTCGCTGTGGTCGCTTTCGTCCTCTTGGTGGGTATTCCCTTGGGAGTCGATACCTTTTCCGTACCCGTCACGATCGCTCGTTTCTGCACCTTTGTGGGGATTGGGATCGGTGTCGGTTGCGTGATCGGTTTCGGCATTTCCTACCTTACCCAACGCTTCGATCTGCCTTTCGTGGAACAGTCTCTCACCCTCGTTTCTGCCTATGGAACCTATCTCGTCACGGAAAAATTAGGCGGATCCGGTGTGATTGGGGTGGTAATTGTCGGGATTATTCTCGGTAATCTCGGTTCCCGCATTGGTATGAGTCCCCGCACGCGCCTGGTAGTTAGCGAATTTTGGGAATTTATCGCCTTTTTTGTCAATTCTATCATCTTTTTACTGATCGGCGATCAAACCCGTTTTGAGAGTCTTGGTAGTCACTTAAGCGGGATTTTAATAGCGATCGCCGCTATGGTGGTTTCCCGTCTGTTCTCAATTTTTGGACTAGGGGGAATTAGTAACCTAATTACGGGCAATAAGATCAGTTTTCAGGAAAGAACGGTGTTATGGTGGGGAGGATTGCGCGGTTCGGTTTCGATCGCCCTAGCGTTAAGTGTTCCTACGTCTATCCCCTACCGTCAAGAAATTATTGACGTGGTTTTTGGGGTGGTTTTATTTACTTTATTGGTGCAAGGATTATCTATACAATGGCTGTTAAATGCCCTCAATCTTATCGGTGATCAACCGATTCGGAGCGAATATTCGGCCTTAATTGCTCGTCAGATTGCCTTAACTAGGGTTGCCAATTATCTGCAACAACCAGAACGTTTTCCCGATATCGATCCCGAATTTTATCGCTACAAAAAAACTCTGGTGGAAGGACAATTAAAGTCCTTGGGGGATCAGTTGCAAAAATTACTACAGGAACACCCACAATTAAAAGATGTGGTGGCCGAACAATTTCAAGATACTTTACTCGATATCGAAGCTAATACCTACGCAGAATTAATTCGAGCCGGTCGTTTAAATGAAAATCTCGTTCCCCTTTTAGTGGGGGTAGAAGAAGAAAAAGAGATGGTTTAATCATCAAGGGCTGCATCTCCTATTTGTGACTTTCTCTCACATATAGGTGAGCAGCAGAAGCTATTAAAAGAGGGCGAAGGCAATTCGTCCCTACAATAATATTATCCCACCAATGGTAGGGGCGCATCGCGTGCGCCCAAATGCAATATAGATATTTCGACAAAATTGAGATGCAGCCTCATCAAGTCATGGAAAATCAAAGAATTTTTGCTAAAAATTGCTGAGTTCGATCGGATTGGGGATGATTAAAAAATTCTGCTGGGGGAGCAATTTCCAAAATTAAACCCTGATCCATAAATACCACTCGATCGGCCACTTCTCGCGCAAATCCTACCTCGTGGGTGACACAAACCATGGTCATCCCCGATTTGGCTAAACTTTGCATCGTTTCCAAGACTTCTCGCACCATTTCTGGGTCTAAAGCTGAGGTGGGTTCATCGAATAACATCACCTTCGGCTGCATGGCCAAAGCGCGAACGATTGCCACCCGCTGCTGTTGTCCTCCCGATAACTGGGGGGGATATTTAAGCGCTTGTTCGAGAATACCAACTTTTTCGAGGAGTTTTCTGGCTATTTCCTCCGCTTGCGCTTTTTTCCAACCGCGCACCCACATCGGCCCGAGGGTGACATTATCTAATACCGTCAGATGGGGAAAGAGGTTAAATTGTTGAAAAACCATGCCGACTTCCTGACGGATTGCCTCGATATTTTTCAGGTTGTGGGACACAGTTATTCCGTCAATAATAATGCGGCCTTTTTGATAGGATTCCAACCCGTTAAAAGTGCGAATAAAGGTGGATTTTCCTGAACCGGACGGTCCCATAATCACGACAACTTCCTGTTTATTAACGGTGAGATTGACTCCCCGCAAAGCATGAAAGCGGTTATCGTACCATTTTTCCACAGCTTCGGCAATTATAATCGGTTCACTGTTGTGAGATTCCATATTTTTGAGAGTTTATTGATTGTCTGTATCGGGAAACCACTGTTTCTCAAGAATTTGCCTCAGAGAGTAGGGACAAATTATCGGTAAATTTTTTAATCCTGTCTTTTTTTCGGCAATTAAGCGAGCGTTTTCATAGATATTTTCTAACTCTAGTTCTAGAAATTTACTTAAATCGGTGGTGAGCTTATCTTCTAATTGTACTCGAAAAGTGATCATCTCTGCCGCCCAATGATTACTATTTTTTTCTCTTTCTGTCGTCCAAAATTGATAGATTAGGAGATGGATTATTATTTGTAAACTTAAACTTTTAACAGCAGTTTTTTCGCTTCGTCCCAAAGCTGCCAACTCCTCGATCAAATGTTCGTAATCTACCCGATCGAACTGACGATTTTTTAATAACTCGATCGTCTCGCTTAACCAGCGATCATACTCCCGTTCATAAAGCTGTTCTAAAGCAAGCATTGTCTTTGATCAAATGGGGACATTATTAAAAATAACCCATTCCTAGAAATGATAGCACAAAAGATGCGGTTGATTAGTGTAAATATTTGTGAATTAATGATGATGACAGTAAAAAATGCTTGACCATGAGGTAAAAAAAAGGTTAAATTATGGTTAGGCTGAGAACCCACACATCCTAGATAATGAGGCTATCATGGAGATCGATAAACTCAAAGCAATTGCTCAAAAAGTTGAAACCTCTCGTTCTCAAATCCAAAACGAACAGGCAACCAAAACAGCTTTTATTATGCCTTTTTTGCAAGCATGGGGTTACGATGTATTCAATACCATGGAAGTTCACCCCGAATATAGTGCCGATTTAACTGGATTAAAAGGGGAAAAAGTAGATTATGCTATTTGTTTGGACAATCAACCGATTATTTTGATGGAATGTAAAAGCTGTCATCAAAATCTTGAGCATCCTAAACATAGTTCCCAACTGCATCGATATTTTAATGCAACTGGAGCTAACTTTGGAGTTTTAACTAATGGGATTATCTATCGGTTTTATACGGATATCGTCAAGGATAATATCATGGACGATAAGCCATTTTTTGAGTTTAATATTCTCGACTTTGACGACTCTTCTGTTAACGAATTAAAACGATTTTCTAAATCTAGCTTTAATTCTGACGAACTAGAAGAGGTTGCTCGCAATTTATTGCACACAAAAGAAGTTAAAAAAGTGATTGCCCAGCAATTAAATGATCCTTCCCCCGAATTTGTTAAGTTTTTTGTTAGTCATGTGTATTCTGGGGTGAGAACTGCATCGGTTGTCGAAAAATTCAAAGAAATTATTAAGCGTTCTCTCAAAGAGTATATCAATGATATCATCAAAGAAAAATTTGAGGAAGTTTTAGGAAAAGAACCTGAAACAAATCCTCCTGATACATCAGCAGCAGAAGATACTCCACCAGAAGAAACAGGGGAAGATAAAATTAATACGACCCCCGAAGAATTGGAAGGATTTTACATTATTAAATCAATTCTACGGGAAGAAATCAATACCGCACGCATTCAATTCAAAGACACTAGAAGTTATTTTGGTATCAACTTAGATGGAAAAGTAACCAAAACAGTCTGTCGTCTGCGCTTCCATGAAAAAACTGGCAAGAAATCAATCAGTATTCCCGATAATGTCGAAACTGGTAAAGAAGCAACCACGAATATAGACAGTCTTGATGAAATTTATGGAGTCGCTGAATTTCTGAAATCTCGTATCCGCTATCTGACTCAAGATACTTATAAAAGCAAGTCAGAAAAAACGGAAAGTATCTAAAATAATTATCCCCTATCTCTTTAATGACCGCAACTATTTCCGATGATCGGTGGATTAGCGAGCAAACTTCAACGCAAATACCATCACTACAAAATCTCTTAACTTTTCTGAAACAACTACTCAAAATGGAGTCGATATAATTATATTTATCTGCTGAAAACTTGGGGAGTTACCAACTAATGCTTAATTCTCTCAATCGCATTTTCTCGCCTTTAGTATCTAGCGTTTTGCTTACCATAATCATCTCCAGTTGTCAAGGTGCAAATGTATTAACTTCGGCGAATAATTCCCAGATAAATCAATGGCAAAAAGTGACCGTAATCGAGGGTTTAGAGCATCCTTGGTCGATGGTTTGGCTACCTAAGGGAGAAATCCTGATTACAGAGCGTCCCGGTCGTTTAAGAGTGGTTAGAGAGGGCAAATTAGACCCGAAAGCCATCGCTGGAGTTCCCGAAGTTTTTGCCGTCGGACAAGGAGGATTGCTCGATGTGGCAATTCATCCCCAATTTGCCCAAAATCGCTGGATTTATCTAACTTATGCCCACGGAGACCAGGAGGCTAATCGTACCCGCGTCGCTCGTGCGGTTTATGATGGTACAAGTTTGCGAGATGTGCGGGTTATTTTTGAAGTTTCCCAAGCAAAAACTGGCTCTCAACACTTCGGTTCGCGGTTATTATGGCTACCGGATGGCACTTTATTGGTAGCGATTGGGGACGGGGGTAATCCTCCCCTACAATTAGCGGGAGATTTAATTAGAAAACAGGCCCAAAATCGGCAAAGTCATTTAGGTAAAATTATCCGCATCAATGACGACGGTTCTATACCTAAAGATAATCCTTTTGCGGGTTCTAAAATTTGGAGTTATGGCCATCGGAATATTCAAGGAATCAGCTTCGAGCCGATGACTAAACGAGTCTGGGCAACAGAACATGGAGCGAAAGGAGGGGATGAATTAAATTTAATTGAAAAAGGAAAAAATTACGGTTGGCCAGTGGTTTCTGCTAGTCAAGAGTACGGCACTAATACCCCAGTTTCCAGCCAAGAATCTCGCCCCGGCCTGATCGATCCGAAAACAATTTGGACACCTGCGATCGCTCCTTCGGGATTGGTCTTTTATACCGGTAATCGCTTTCCTAATTGGCAGGGAAATTTATTCGCTGGTGGTTTAGTTTCCAGGGATATTCGCCGTCTGGAAGTGGATAAATCCGGTGAAATTATCAATCAAGAAGCGATTCCCATCGGTCAGAGGGTGCGGGATGTGCGTCAAAGTCCCGACGGATTTTTATACCTGCTCACCGATGAAGGTAACGATCAATTAATTCGCCTTGAACCGCCATCTAATTTGTAAAAGTTCACAGAAATTATTATGGAAACCTTGAAGATTTTTTAGTGAATTCTAGTATAGTTATGTTTGTACGGGAGCAAGCACTCGATTTATGAAGAAAATTTTACAGTTAGTGGGACTAGGTTGCATATTACCTATGTTCCTCGCTAGTGCAAGTTTAGCGGAAACAGTGGTGGAAAAAGTGGCTCGCACGGGATTTTTGACCGTAGGAACCCGTTTTGATGCGATTCCCTACTCCTACATCAATGATAAGGGGGAATTAGTCGGCTATTCTATGGATGTGTTGGAACGAATTAGAAAACGATTGGAAACTCGTCTCGGTCGTCCCGTCACCCTGCAAATGATTGAAGCTAACCAACCCGGAGAGAAAATTAATCTCATTCGTAGCGGGGAAATCGATATCGCTTGTAGTACGGCTTTTACTTGGGAAAGGGCGAAAGTTGTCGATTTTTCCATCAGTTACAGCATTTCTGGGATTAGGATTTTAGCTAAAAAAGGCAGCAATCTCTCCACTCCTCAATCCCTAATCGGTAAACGCATCGCCTTGGTTCCCACTTCTGCGGCCGTGGATGTGATTAAATTAGTACAACCGCAAGCGACAATTGTTACTACCTACAGCACCGTAGAAGAAGCCCTCGAAGCTTTAAAAACAGGTAAAATCGACGCAATAGCGGGGGATAGCATCTCTTTAGCGGGAACAATCCTCAGAGATAACCCTAAAATCTACGAAATCGTCCCCGAAGAAGCTCTAGCTAATTTTGGCATCGCTTGCATGGTTCCCGAAAATAACTCTACTTTTTTGGATGATGTCAACTATGCCATTGTTAAAATGATGCAGGATTACATCACCAATGATACGGCTACCGTTAGTCAAATCGATCGCTGGTTCGGTAGTCAAGGCATGGTTCCCATCCCCCCAGAATTATTAAAGGGGTTTTTTGCCTTCAAAGTTATCGAACACGCCCAAATTAATCCCCAAGAAGCCAAATAGGAGCATAAATTCAGGTGAATATCAGCAATAAAACTGGTTTAGTCGGCTTTCTTCTCGCTTTATCTGCCTTCGGTCTGACTAGCACCGCTCAGGCCGCCTCAGAGGAGGCTAATCCCATTGAGGCGCGTTTAAGTCGTCTGTCCAGCGCTGTACGCGAACGGGTTAACCAACTGCCGTCCGGTACTGCCGATCCTAGTTTACAAGCTTTAGGCTGGGGAGATGGTGGCGGTCGCGGTTGGGTGAATAGTCGTGTCGGTGGTTGGGGAGATGGTCGCGGTGGTAGTTTCGTTAATGCGCGGCCCTGGGGGAATGGTTGGTCTGACGGTGGTAGTTTCTTTAATTCCCGACCGCGCTGGGGTAACGGTGGCAGTTTCTTCAATCGTCGGTAAGTAAGGTTGGGTGAGGCGATAACTTTATCCCCGTCCCAACCCCGGTTTTACGATGAAATCTAGGGTGATTATTTTGAGGCAGAAAGACTCCATCAAGACGAAAAGAAAGTTGTTTGACTTCCACTGAGTCAAAGCGGTAGTTATTGGCTTCGCTGATAGGGAGTTGAATTAATTCAAAGAAGATAGAGGGGAAAGATTGAAAGAGTTGATAAAAAATCGTGTCAGTTTTCATGCTCTTATTTTACAAGGCGATCGCATTTTTTTATGTCCCGTTTTGTATAG
>NZ_JADBSZ010000031.1:0-4734 GCF_020246425.1 Microcystis sp. M079S1 | reverse complement strand
AATCGAGAATTTGAAAATAAAGAAGAACTGGAAAAAGTAGTCAATCAGCTTTTAAATGAAGGGGGATTGATTATTAAATGGAGTAGAAAACTTAAAAATAAGGGTAATGCTGTCAATGTAACTTAAATGCGTAAAAGCTTAATTCCGTTTCCGGTTCATAGAAAACTTTTACTTGAGCCATAGCGTTTTCCGTTAAGCAGAATTCACGCCACCTCCAGTTCATAATGCAAGACCAGAAGCTCATCGCCTGGCAGAATAGCCATTGCATATTCCCGCCCCTGACTGTCAGAAAATTCCACTAAATATTGATAGCGCGAACCTTTTTCATATACCTCAACCACCGTTCCCACCTGTCCGCTTGGCAAGCTGGGGACAGCTTCATAATCTAATTCAACTAAAGTCAATCGCTCCCGAGGGACGGAGTTGAGGATGGCAACCGTATCTAAAAGTTTGATGTCTTTCATTTTACTTCACTTGATAAAGGCAGAAATTAGGCGAGGGTTGGGATTAATTAAGCCGATTTCCCAGATAGTTCGCAGTTGTGTTCCTTCCCGTTCTGGTATCGTCCAATCCACTTTAAACTGCTGGCCGAATTCCGTGACCGCTTGTTGGACAACTTCCCCCTCCAGGGCAGCCTGTGAGATGAGCGATCGCAAAACCTCAGCGTTCTCGGCAGTTATTCCCAGACGAGAGCGAAAGACTCTGGCTTTATTTTTTCCTCTGGAATGTTCTGGATTTAAGCAATAGCCAATCAGTTTTTCCATCGAGATTTCTGCCAGTTCCCCGTTGGGTAATTTCATCTGCGGCACTCCGAACTTTCTGACTTCCCTCAGAGCAACTCGATTCGCAATTGGCGGCCCACCACAGAAGCCGCCCGTTGGATAGTATCGAGAGAAACGCCCGTCTTTTCCGGGTCGAGGAGGCGGTCAAGTTGCGCTCGACTGGTCTGCATCCGCGCCGCCATCTCCGTTTTCGTCAGAGAGAGCCGTTTCATCTCCTCAGCCAACTGCCGCGCCAGTAACCGTTTGAGTGCCACCGCACTACAGTCCTCCTCAAGACCTTCTTCTTTGAGAAAAGCATCGAAATCGGAGCCAGTATGGGGGTTAGCGGTCATATTTTTCCTGTTCCTTCTTGCGCTAGTAGGGGCGAACGGCCGTTCGCCCCTACTAGATTTCCCGTTTTGGGGTTTTTGGGACTTCGCCGATGTTGCCGTGCGGCAGAATCATCTCCCCTCGGCTGATGTAAAAGATGACCCGCGTGATGCGTCTGCCCGTAGGGGCAATTCATGAATTGCCCCTACTCCGCACCTCCCATAAGTCTTGATAACCGGAAAGTGAACGGCACAGGGGCAGCCGATGGGAAAGCTAAACTCTACGTCCTTGATATCGCTGCCAATAATCCGGCAATCTTCACGGCTGAGAGTTTTCCACCAATCTTTGACTGGCTCCGACCCACCTTCGGCTCGAAAAAACTTGGCTGGCAGCCTTTTCAATCCTTACCTTCTCAGTTATCGTACCTTATATGGTACATCAATAATTATCATTTTTGCATTAGTTTTGTAGAGCGACAGTTGCACAGGGGGTCAAGTTATAACTGCCAGTAGCCTTAATTTTTGTTAAGGATTTTAAGCATCGCCCAAGCTCACCACTGACTAACCCACCCTACTGATACGGATATCCCCCTTCCGGCTAATGTAAAGAAAACGTTACAGTAACAGGTAAAGCCCAGTAGCCAGGAAGCCGTCAATCATGTTTGAATACTTTAACCAGAAAGCTATCAAAGCGGTGATGTTCGCCCAAGAGGAAGCCCGTCGTACCGGTCACAGTGTCGTCGGTACGGAGCATTTACTGTTAGGATTGATAGGAGAAGCCACCGCCACCGCAGCCTTAATTCTCAAGGATTTAAAAGTTACCCTGCACGAAAGTCGCCGCCTGATTGAAGGAATGACCGGCCGCGGCACCGGTTACAGTCCCGTTAATATCCCTTTTACCCCGAAAGCGAAAAAGATGTTCGAGCAAGCATTTCAGGAAGCTCGACAATTAGGGGAACAGGCGATCGCACCTGAACATCTATTACTCGCTATCACCAGCGATCCCGAATCCCTAGCCGCTAAAATTTTAATTATGCAGGGTGTTGATTTGATCAAACTTCGCGGCCTTTTAATTAAAAATGCCGGGGAAAAAGTCGCTAGTGGTCGCTTCACGGACAAGAGTGACTATGAAGACCAGAAAAATGCTCCCCAAGGCGGGATTTTAGCCCAATATGGTCGCAATTTAAACCAAGAGGTCAAAAATGGCAAAATTGACCCTTTAATCGGTAGAGAGCCAGAAATCGAGCGAGTTGTCCAAATTTTAGGCCGTCGCAGCAAGAATAACCCGATTTTACTGGGTGAGCCGGGGGTGGGCAAAACAGCGATCGCTGAAGGGTTAGCACAACGCATCCATAATGGCGATATTCCCGAACTTTTGCAGGATAAACAGGTAATTGCCCTCGATATGGGGTCTTTACTGGCGGGAACCCGTTTTCGCGGCGATTTTGAGGAACGTTTAAAGGGTGTTGTGGAGGAAGTTCGCAAATCGGGCAATATTATCCTGTTTATTGATGAAATTCACACTCTTGTGGGTGCTGGTAGCATGGGAGGAGCCATGGATGCTTCTAACTTGCTGAAACCTGCTTTAGCTCGCGGGGAGTTACAGTGTTTAGGGGCAACAACTCTCGATGAGTATAAACGGCATATTGAGCGAGATGCGGCTCTAGAAAGACGTTTTCAGCCAGTTATGGTGGGAGAACCAACTAAAGAGCAGGCGATCGAGATTTTACAGGGTTTAAAAGCCACCTACGAGGATTTCCATCAGGTAAAATACGATCAAAAAGCGATCGAAGCTGCCGTTAATCTATCCTCTCGCTATATCAATGATCGCTTTTTACCGGACAAAGCGATCGATCTTCTCGATGAAGCGGGATCCCGCACCCATCTACGCTATTCCCTGCAAAGTAAAAGTCCCGCAGAGGTTAGGGAAGAATCACCCCTAATTAACCCCGAATCTTTAATTCCGGTGGTGGATGCGGAGGAAATCGCCCAAATTGTCGCCGCTTGGACAGGTATTCCCGTTACCCAATTAACTGAAACTGAGTCAGAATCGCTCTTAAATCTGGAATGTCAACTGCACGAGCGGATTATTGGCCAACAGGAGGCAGTGAATGCCGTTTCTCGTGCTATTCGTCGAGCGCGAGTAAATTTAAAGAATCCTAACCGTCCGATTGCCTCGTTTATTTTTGCCGGTCCCACGGGAGTGGGTAAAACTGAATTAACGAAAGCCTTAGCTAAGTTGCTCTTTGGCTCGGAATCCAGTATGATTCGCCTAGATATGTCGGAATTTATGGAATCCCACACGGTTTCTAAATTAATTGGTGCGCCTCCCGGATACATCGGTTACAATGAAGGCGGTCAGTTAACGGAAGCAGTGCGTCGTCAACCCTATAGAGTGGTTTTGTTTGACGAAATCGAGAAAGCACATCCCGATGTTTTTAATCTTCTCCTGCAACTGTTAGAAGATGGTCATTTGACCGATTCCCAAGGTCGTCGGGTGGACTTTAAGAATACCCTAATTATCATGACCTCGAATATTGGCTCAAAAGTCATCGAAAAAGGCGGTAATAGCTTAGGATTCGAGATTGCTGACGATTTTGCTCAATCCCGTTACCAACAGATTTCTAATCGGGTGACAGAGGAGTTAAAACAATATTTCCGTCCCGAATTTCTCAACCGTCTCGATGAAATTATCGTTTTCCGACAGTTAACTCGCAAAGAAGTTACCCAGATTGCCGATATTCTTATCGCAGATCTAGCCAAACAATTGACAGAAAAAGGCATTTCTGTGGAAGTTACCGCCGCTTTTAAGGATTTGGTCATCAATGAGGGTTATGATCCTAGCTACGGTGCGCGGCCTTTACGTCGTGCTTTAACTCGACGCTTAGAGGATAGTTTAGCCGAGGCGATGTTATCGGGAAAAGTCAATTCTGGAGACCATGCGCTATTAGATGTAACTGCTGAAACCGTGGTGACAGTCTCTAGTCATCGGCGCTCCGAGCAAAGCGATATTCTCTCGCAATTACAGTTACAATCGGTGGGTTAATCCCCTCAAAAATTGCTTTTTTCGGGGTTGAAAAATTTTCAACCCCGATTTTTATAATCTAGGCAAAATAACTTCTAGGGGAGCGGGAATCATCTCGCTACGAAAGTCCAGAATCTGGACTAGGATTAAATAGGCAACGGCGATTAAAATCGAAATCGCTCCCGTGATAATGGCGATAATTTTAGCAGAATTCATATAGTTAACCGATAATTTCCTGAGATTCCCGCAAAAGCTACCGAAATTTATTCTCATCTACGATTGCGAGCATAAACAATTGAAACTGAAGATATCTTACAGCACAATTCTCCCGGACGGTTACGAGAAGTGAGTGCGTCTCAGTTTTGTAGAAATATCCATAACACATTTTGGGCGCGGGCCCGGCACCCCTACCATAAACCCTATCTAGGGTTTGCTGAAAAAGTTTTTCGTGGGGGCAGGGTGTGGGGTGTGGGGTGTAGGGTTTTACCGATTTTCAGGTGGTCAACTACCTAATTTTCAGGGAAAAAGTCCCGGAATTTTCCCCCCGATCACTCCAAGTGCTGGCACTTTTTGAGGGGAAAAAAGTCTAAAAGTCTTACCCAACAAGGTTTTTAGATTT
>NZ_JADBSZ010000309.1:0-8619 GCF_020246425.1 Microcystis sp. M079S1 | reverse complement strand
TAAATAGATTTGTTTGTCTTTGAACTTAAAAGCAGATTTGGTAAATTCGGCACTTCCTCCCTGATGTTTTTTCTTAAAGTTAGGATACTTAGTACGACCAGCAAAGAAATTAGTAAAAGCTGTTTGTAAATGTCTTAAGCCTTGTTGTAAAGGTACACAGCTAACTTCATTGAGAAAGTCTAATTCTTCTTGCTTTTTCCACTCGGTCAACATTGAAGAAGTTTCAGTATATCCTACTCTTTCTTGTCTTTCATACCAAGCTTGTGTTCTGACATGGAGAGCTTTATTGTAAACTAATCTTACACAGCCCAAAGTGCGCCGCAATAGCGACTCTTGTTCTGGTGTTGGGTAAAATCGAAACGAATAGGCTTTTTCCATATCTCGCATTCTAGCATATATCGTGTAAATGCGCTAATATTTAACGGTAAAGCCGTCGTAGAACGACGGGGTTTCAGACCCAAATTTTCGATGAATAGTCTGCCAAGTTCAGTCGAACGGGAAAATTTAGGACAATTTTTGTTAGAAAATCTGCAAGATATTACAGATAAACTCGATCAAATTGTCACCGATTCTGATCGAATCATACTGGATAATTTACTACAAGAAACTAAAATTTTATTTGAGCAAGTTAAGGATAACTCTAAAACTTATCAAGCAAGAGCCGATATATTTTGTCAAATTAATCAACTATGGTTTCAGGTATGGGAACAATATAAGAATGAGGTTTCGGCACTGGAATTAATCCAATATATAGACCAATTTACTAATCAAATTACTGCCTATAATCAATTATTTATCAGCCTTGCTCAGATCAATGAGGGAAAGACTGGTGAGGAAAAAGCCGATTTAATCAGAGTGGTGGAAGGTTCACGCATTCTCTCGGAAACGATAGATGTGTTTATTGATATGTTTGCCGATTCAGAATTAGAGCAAATTTACCAGGGAGCTAAAAATGCTCTATCGGTTTCTAATCGTACTATAACCGAATATTTCCAAGATACTGACAAATCTTTAGTCACCCAACTGAGAGCCTATTACAGTTTAATAATTTTCAGAATTCAAGAGCGATTTAATCCTAAGAATGTATCCTCAGAAACTACTTATCATTCCCTAGCAGATAATTTCAATGATATTGATGCCTCTACACAAAATTTAACAGGTTTGGTCGATTTGGAAACTGAAAAATCTTCGTCTGAAAACTGGTTAGATAATCTTTCTGGATCAATTTCTGATCAGGAGGTTTTTGAGAAAGCATTAGAATATGGGCGTGTTTTTCGTCAGAATGTATCCTCAGAAACTACTTCTCATTCCCTAACAGATGATTTAAGCGATCTTGATCCTTGGACAAGAGACTTAGTGGGGGTTGTCGATTTAGGACGAGAAGACCCAAAAGAATCGTATATTGATTATTTAGTGGAGAAGTATCGGTGAAACGAGTCCTATTCGATAGTGATGTATTGCTAGATGTTTTGGGTAAGCGTGAACCACATTTTCAAGCATCTGTACAAGCATTAAATACAGTTAAGACAGGTAAAACTCAAGGATATATTTCTGGTCATGCCGTCACTAATATTTATTATATTTTGTCTAGAGAAAATGGAAGGGAAAGCTCAAGAAAGTTGGTTATAAGTCTTCTAGAGAACGTAGGTTGGGTTGAAGCATGAAACCCAACACCCGCTCATGTTACCCTACCACTAACCCATCCTACAAACTTTTTGCCGCAAACCCTAACTAATGCTTCGGTAAACGTAAACCATCCGATCGCATGGGGATTAAAATCTGAGTTAAACTGCGTAATTGTTCGGCCGTTCCCATACAAATTAACAGATCCCCGGCCATTAATTCCGTATCGCCAGTCGGTCCCCCAATTAGCGTACCATCAGCGCGACGTATAGCCAAAACTAACGCCCCCGATCGAGATCTTAAATGTGCTTGACTAAGACTTAAACCCACACAGGGACAAGTCCGCGGATCGATTAAAAATTCCTCCATATAAAACGATCGATCGGTTCCGGTTAAAATACCATCGACAAAATCCATCACCTGGGGTCGTAGGGCTGCGGCCGCTAATCTTCTACCGCCGGTAATATAGGGAGATACCACCGCATCGGCCCCGGCCCGTTGTAATTTTTGTACTGCTTCCTCGGTACTGGCCCTAGCAATGGCGCGAATTTTCGGATTAAGAGTTTTAGCGGACAAAACTGTATATAAATTCTCCGCATCGGAAGTTAAAGCGGCCACAATACAAATAGCGCGTTCAATTCCTGCCATTTGTAAAGATTTATCTAAGGTGGCATCTCCTTGAACAACAATATAATTTAATTCTTTGGCCCGATTTACCTGTAGGGGGTCTGTATCAATGACTACAAAAGGAATATTTTCGGCGTGAAATTCGATCGCCACCTGTCTACCTGTGCGACCCAAACCACAGATGATATAGTGTTCCGATAGTCGATCGATCAAGCGTTTCTCCTGTCTCTGTTTGAGTCCCTCTTGAAAATAGCCTTGAATTAAAGCTTCGGTCAAGCGATTAACAATATAACCGATGCTGACTACTCCCATCACGATCAAAACCATTGTAAACAGTCGTCCCCGTTCACCTAGGGGATTAATTTCGCCAAAACCGACGGTAGCGAGGGTACTAATCGTCATATAGGCCGAATCTAGCCAACTCCAACCCTCGATCAGATGATACCAAAGCGTACCCAGCAAAAACACCACGATCAGGGCAAAAATTCCCCCGATTAATTCCTGACGCAGACGACGATATTTATCTTCACTGATGGACAAGCAAAATTCACCCCTAAGACTGTCTAGTAAATTACAATAAAATCAGTTTTTAATCTAAATAACCCGTCCTTCTCAGACGGATTTGATTATAATTTCCCCTATGTCTAATCGCGCAGGAGTTCCCCAGTGAGTCCAGAAACCCTTTTAGAACCAACCCTAGTTGATCCCACTCCCAATTTAAACCCGAATCAACCCTTCGATCGAGATAGTTTTAACAGCTATGTGATGAATACTTATGGTCGTTTTCCCATTGCGATCGCCAAAGGGTTAGGCTGTCTTCTCTGGGATACTTCCGGCAAACAATACCTTGATTTTGTCGCAGGAATTGCCACCTGTACCCTCGGTCACGCACACCCCGCTTTAATTGAAGTGGTTAGCCAGCAAATCCAAAAACTCCATCATGTCTCGAATTTATACTATATTCCCGAACAAGGAGAACTAGCTAAATGGATTGTCGATCATTCCTGCGCTGATAAAGTCTTTTTCTGTAATTCTGGTGCGGAAGCGAACGAAGCGGCGATTAAATTAGTACGAAAATATGCCCATACGGTGCTAGATTTCCTCGAACAGCCGGTTATTTTAACCGCTCACGCTAGTTTTCACGGTCGGACTTTAGCTACCATCACCGCAACCGGTCAACCGAAGTATCAAAAAGACTTTGAACCCCTGATGCCGGGGTTTGCCTATATTCCCTATAATGATATCGAAGCGGTGGAAAATGCGATCGCTGATCTCGATGAGGGTAATCGTCGTGTGGCTGCGATTATGTTGGAACCGCTGCAGGGTGAAGGGGGAGTTCGTCCCGGGGATATCGAATATTTCCAACGTTTACGGCAAATTTGCGACGAAAATAACATTTTGCTTGTCTTTGATGAAGTACAGGTGGGAGTCGGAAGAACTGGTAAACTCTGGGGTTATGAGAATTTAGGAGTGGAACCAGATATTTTCACTTCTGCTAAGGGTTTAGCGGGTGGTATTCCCATCGGTGCGATGATGTGCAGAAAATTCTGTGATGTGTTTGAACCGGGTAGTCATGCGAGTACCTTTGGAGGTAATCCTTTCGCTTGTGCCTCAGCTTTAACAGTATTACAAACCATTGAACGGGATCATCTTCTCGAAAATGTCCAGCAGCGAGGGGAACAATTACGCAGCCGTTTACGCGTGATTGCTTCTCAATATCCCCATCTATTTGTCGATGTGCGCGGTTGGGGTTTAATTAATGGTCTGGAAATTAATTCAGAAAGTGAGTTGGTTTCATCTACTATTGTTAATGCAGCCTTGGCAGAGGGTTTATTAATTGCCCCCGCAGGTCCGAAGGTTCTCCGTTTTGTACCTCCTTTAATTGTCTCGGAAACAGAAGTAGATGAGGCTATGGATAAGCTGGAAGTTGCTATCGCTAAAGTGGTTTAATTTCAGTTATCAGTTATCAGTTATCAGTTATCAGTTATCAGTTATCAGTTATCAGTTATCAGTTATCAGTTATCAGTTATCAGATGTAAGTTTTAAGTTGACAGTTTCCAGTGGGTGGGTGGAATTAAATATAAGATGAACGTAGAATTGTAAAATCCTTAAGCCAGAGGAGGAAGAAAGAGCCGTAAACTTGATTAACAATCGTCCTCGAAAATGTCTTGACTATCGTACCCCGAATGAGGTATTCTATGAAGGTAGATTAGACAGTGATGCAATTCAGACTTGAATTGACCTACTAAAGATAGGAGACTTGCGGAGGAAGAAATAATATCCCAGCCCGACAATCGCTCTGTAGAAGAATCAGACAAGCCCTAAATGTACATGATCAAAGCCCAAGTCGCTAGAGCAAGAAATTGAGGAGTTAGAATGTTTTTAAAGAGAGGAATATATACGTTAGCTAATGATAACTTATACGATCAGCTAATTGCCCTTATTAATAGCATCAGGACTAATTATGATAAAAATATTCCAATCTGCATAATTCCTTATGACGATAGGGTTGACAAAATTAAATCTCTCAAGATAGATAATGTTTTTCTTTTTGACAATCAATCATCAATTGAAAAATGGTCTAATTTTGCATCAGAAGTATGGAGTGCTCAGAGGTTTCTATCTCGAAAGAAATCTGCTTGGTATCATGGGTCGAACACCATAAGAAAACTATGTTCATTTGATGGTCAATTTGAATACTTTGTCTATATTGATAGTGATGAGCTAGTAATGTCTTCCTTAGAGGATTGCTTCAATAAACTAACAGAGTATGATTGTGTTTTTGACGACTGGGAACATAAGAAAGAAGATTGTTTTCTAGATACCAAAATGATTATAAGAAAATATCCATCTCGTGCTATTCAAGACATAAAATCTTGTTGTCATTGCTCTGATTTTTTCGCAGCTAAATCAAGCTTGTTAAATTCCGACACTTTAGCGCAAATTAAACTTGCACTACTGCATGACGCGGAAGTGAACTTTATCAATGAGCGAGGTTGGTGGGATGAGGTCTACCTTTTTAGCTATATTACGTTTAAACTTAACTGGAAATTTTTCAACTATACGTTGAGTGAAAAATCTGAAGAGAGAACTGGAAATATTGCCGGTGTAGATCCTTTTGTGGAGAAGGATTATGTGCTTTACAACAAGCAAGGATTAAAGCCAGTTCACAGAATTCATTATATGGGTTATGGCTCAGATAGATTCAAGAGGTTATGTGGCGGAGAAGATATTGATATACCGCATCGAGACGTTTTTATGTATTACAGATTTTTGGAAGAACCTGAAGCAAAACCGAAGCGCCTCAAGAAAGCGAATTTTTTAATAAAAGCTATGCATTCACTTGAGAAAAACTTCAAAAAGTTAAAAAAGAAAGTAGCCAATTTGTTTTGATGGACATGATCAACTACTTTACTGTGTCTGCATCTTGTCCAACGCATCTTAAAGAACACATAACTTACTAATACACCATTCTAGCTCAATACCAAGACTTCCCCCATACAGTCCTTACTGCTTGGAGCTTCTCAGAAAAAATTGACAAGCGATTACTGGGTACATTTTCCCCTTGAAAATGGCTGTACTGTTGACTGTATCTAGAGTAGAGCGATTCCGTAGAGTTGGCTGTCTAGTTATCGCTAACCTTATGACCACAGATGGTGTCATTAATCTCTAGAGTAAGCGATTCCCTCTGTAGCCATGTTTTTGATGGTTTTCTGCCCCGAAACAAGCTATAATGGTCGAAAGGTAAAATTTTTCAAATTTGACTTCAAACCCTATCTGCGTGAGAAATTCAGGAGTTGGTACTCAGTAGTCCATTAGTATTATATTGCTTTAACTCAGGCTCTGTAAGACTTTTAGCCATAGCTAGTATATTCATACGGGGTAAGTTCAGATATATTAAACTTGAACCCGATAGTCGAGGGATAATTTACTCGCAGGTTTTCCCCAGTCTTTGGTTAGATGTTAATGCTTTATTAGCGGGTAACTTAGGACAGGTTTTGACAGTTTTACAGCAAGGTTTAGCCAGTCAAGAACATCAAGATTTTCTGAAGAAATTATCTCAAAAAAAATAATAATTGATATTTAAATTTATGAATTGGCATCCTGACGCTTATCAAGCTTTAATTGCCGAAGATTATCCTCAAGTTGCGGCAATCTACGAGGAACTAATCGATAACAATCCTGAAAATGTTTCTGACTATTGGTACTTGGGAGTTGCCTATCTTCTGCAAAATTTAGAAGCAGAGGCACAGGTGATGTGGCAAAGTATTTTAAGGGAAGGTAATCCGGAAGAAGTTAAGCAATGGCAAGCAGAATTAGAAGCGGTTTTAGACGCAGAAGCGCGACGACAACAAAGAAAAGGTGATCTGGCATCTGTAGAATATTTTCGCTATCATCTACAGGAAATTGTTCCCAAGTCAATTAATAATTTATTAGCTTTATTCGACTTAGCTTTAGATTTAGAAATATTCGATCCAGAAGAACTACTTAATTATCCTATTCAAGACAATCTCAGATATAATCCTAGCCGAGAATTGCTTTTAAATGTAGTTCTCAAAAGTCTTTTATATCCCCATGAATTAACTTTAGATTTAGCTCAAGCAAGTTTACCTTACCTAGGGGAATTAGCCGATAGTTTTATCCCGCAAGCTTTTCAGATATCAGCACGAGTCACCAACGAGCAACAAAGTCCCACTTTTGGAGTAGAAATTATTAAACTTTGTCTGCAATTAAGACCAAATGATCTGAGTCTTTTGGAACAATTGGTTAACCTCTATATTTTAGCAGAAGACTTTGATAATTCTTTGATAACTGCCTATCAGTTGCGAGAAATTTGTCTAACCCCAACCCTAAAGTTATACAGTAATTATCTAATTTTATTAATACTTTTGCGCTGGGGAGTTTGGCAAGAAATTGATCATATCTATCAAGAATATCAGAATTTATTACAGGAATTAACCCGTCGGAAAAATATTACTCTAGAACCGATTATTAAAACTAGCTTTCTCAATGTTTCTAGTCCCCTACCCTACCTAGGCGATCGAGCCTTAGCCAACCGAAAATTAACTAATCGCATCGCCGAAATTTTCCTTGATAATAATAGTTTAAAAACTCCTTTGGTTACTATAAAAAAAGTTCAAGAAAAACTAACGATCGGTTATCTTGCCAGTACCTTAAAACATCATTCTGTCGGTTGGTTAAGTCGTTGGTTAATTCACCATCATGATCGAGAAAAATTGCAAATAGCCATCTATACTATTAACCAAGAAGAAGATGAAATTACCCGTCAATGGTTCCGGGATAGCCGAGATATTATCCGTCATTTTCCCTACGCTCAAAATCCCCTAGAAGTTGCCCAACAAATTCAACAGGATCAGATAGATATTCTGGTAGATTTAGACAGTTTAACCCATAATCTTACCAATCAGATCATGGCACTGAAACCCGCAGCAAAACAAGTGACTTGGTTAGGTTGGGATGCTTCTGGATTAGCAACTATTGATTACTATATTGCCGATCCCTACGTTTTACCCCAGCAAGCGGAGGAATATTATCGAGAAAAAATCTATCGTTTACCAGAGACATATTTAGCAGTGGATGGTTTTGAAATCGGCACTCCCAATCTACGTCGAGAAGATTTAGAAATTCCCCCCGATGCTACCATCTATTTTTCCGTACAAAGTGGCATGAAACGCCATCCTGATACTATTAAACTTCAGATGAAAATTCTCGCACAAGTCCCTAATAGTTATTTTCTGATTAAGGGAGTCGGTAAGACTGAAAAAATTCAAGAATTATTTACTGAAATAGCGATTCGGGAGGGAGTTAATCCCCAAAGATTGCGGTTTTTACCGAGAGATATAGATGAATATACCCATCGCGCTAATTTACAGATTGCCGATGTGGTATTAGATACCTATCCCTACAATGGTGCTACCACCACCTTAGAAGTTTTATGGCAAGGAATCCCTTTAGTTACACTGGTAGGAGAACAATTTTCCGCCCGCAATAGTTATACTTTTATGATTAATGCTGGTATTGAAGCCGGAATTGGCTGGAATGAGGCAGAATATATCGACTGGGGAGTAAAATTAGGACTCGATCGCTCCCTTCGTCAAGACATCAGCCATCAACTGTTAGGAAATCGTGACACAGCCCCCCTCTGGCAAGGGAAAAAATTCGCTGAAAATATGGAAAATGCCTATTTAAAAATCTGGGAGGGAAGTTGATATTGACATCCTCGCCGCCCTAAAAGTGCGGCGATTCCTAAACCTCACGATTTAAGTTTCTGCTTCCACCACCGTCGCATACCACAGTTAAAAAACCATGTACTGTCTTACACAGAGTCCACAGACTTTCGCCCCATTT
>NZ_JADBSZ010000308.1:0-5724 GCF_020246425.1 Microcystis sp. M079S1 | reverse complement strand
CCGCACCAAAAAATTTGTCAGTTAGCAGGAATCTCGCCAAATACCTTATTAACTTATCTTCGAGATTATCAAGAAGGCGGAATAGAAAAATTAAAATAAATCAACTTCTATCGCCCTAAAAGTGAATTAGAGTCTCAAAGAGAAACGCTCAAAAAATATTGGGAGAAAAATCCACCAGCCACAATAAATGAAGCTGTATATAGGATAAAAGTGCCTAAATTTCCCCCCGATCACTCCCATATCCAGTACTTTTTGATTTCCAAAAGGTCTAAAAGTCTTACCCAACAAGGTTTTTAGATTTATTCAGCAGGCCCTATTTATGAATGTCTGAATGATGCCCATCTGAAACATAAAAAAGAACTGGATTCCTTGCTCACTCTACGATTTCAGAAGTTTAATAAATCTCAGATTATGAACGTCTAAAGTATAGCAAAAAACCCGGCGGAAAAATCTCCCCACCGGGTCAAAAAGGCAAAAGTAAAGAATTATTTCTGATCGGCCTTTTTGCTTGACTTATCGCCCATTTTGTACTTACGCAAGAAGCGATCGACCCGGCCCTCCGTATCGATCATCTTCTGGGTTCCCGTATAAAAAGGATGATTACCCGACCAAACCTCCACATGAATTTCTGGTTTTGTCGAACCCACCGTCATCACCAGTTCACCATTACAGATCACCTTAGCTTCCGGATACCAAGTAGGATGAATTTTTTTCGGCATAATAAACCTCTCTATTAACCTAACGTTTCGAGTATTGAGGCGCTTTGCGCGCTTTGTGAAGACCGTATTTTTTCCGTTCCTTCGCCCGGGGATCCCGAGTCAGATAACCTTCACTCTTGAGGGGAGGACGATTTTCCGGCGCTAATTGACATAAAGCTCTAGCGACACCCAATTTCACCGCGTCCGCTTGGCCGGTCAAACCACCGCCCTCAGCCTTAACGATGATATCGTACTCATTTTCCAGTCCCAAAGTCTCGAGAGGAGCCTTAATCGTCTGGATATAGGTGGGAATGCGGTTAAAATGGGTTTCTCCATCGCGACCGTTAACGGTAATTGCCCCCGTCCCCGGCACGAGACGCACGGAAGCGACCGCCGATTTGCGTCGTCCCGTTCCCCAATAAACTACCTTATTTTTACTGTCCGTGGCTTGCATTGACTTAATTTCCTCCTGCGGGAATCGTATTAATCGCTAAAACTTCCGGTTGTTGTGCCTGATGGGGATGTTCCGCACCGGCATAAACTTTCAGTTTCGTGAACAATTTCCGACCTAAGCTATTTTTCGGGAGCATTCCCTTAACAGCGTGTTCGATAATCCGTTCGGGAATGCGTTTTTGCAGTTTATCGAAGCTTTCTACCTTCATCCCACCCGGTCTGCCGGAGTCGCGGCGATAAACTTTCTGTTGGCGTTTTTTGCCCGTCACCGTCACTTTTTCGGCGTTAATAACAATGACAAAATCCCCCGTATCCAGATGGGGGGTGAAGGTGGCTTTATTTTTGCCCCGTAGAATCATAGCGATTTCGGTAGCCAGACGACCTAGACGCTGATCGGCCGCATCAATGACGTACCATTTCTGCTCTAGAGTCTCTAAATTTGGTAGAGGTGTTTTGTTCATGGTGAGTTTGCCTTGGTTTACAAAAATAATTTTTTTTATTGCCGACCTGGGTGTTGGGGGGTTAGGGTTTTCGGGTTTTCGGGTTTTCGGGTTTTAGTTGAAATTCCCCTATTCCCCCATTACCCTATTCCCCTATCCCCTCTGCTCGGAAATAATAAAGAGGCTGAGTCTCGAACCAGACGCTATCGGCAAAGGGAAAATCAGCGTAACCCACCCGCAGTAAACATAGTCCTTTGGCTGGTGCGGCGTATTTGACCAATTCTCGGCGCTGATTAACCCAGATGTCGGTAAAGTTTTCTAGCGATCGCTCACCGGTTCCCACCTCCACCAACATTCCCACCAATAGGCGCACCATCCCGTACAAAAAGCCATTGGCTTGAATTTCCATCTGTACAAACGGCCCTTGACGGTAGCATTCCACCCCCTGTACTTCTACCCAGGAATGGTCACGACTAGAGTTAGCACGGTGAAAGGCGGCCAGATGGTGCTTACCCAATAGAGGCCGTAGAGACCTGGCCATCAAATCGGCATCGAGGGGACGATGGTAGTAGTGCCAACTAAAGGGGCTAACAAATAGATTGGGGATGGGGTCGGTATAGAGGGTGTAACGATAACGTCGCCAGAGGGCCGAGAAACGGGCGTGCCAGCGATCGGGAACCCGGCCCGAGGCCCGGATGACGATATCGTCATCTAGCCGAGCATTGAGAACCTTGGCCCAATGGGAAGGTGGGATCGGACTCTGCTGCTCGAAATGGGCAACTTGGGCGGCGGCGTGAACACCGCTATCGGTACGTCCGGCCCCGTGCAGAGTGACGGCATGACCGAGAATATCGGCCAGAGCCTTCTCGATTTCTTCCTGCACGCTCCTGTGATGGGGTTGCCGTTGCCAGCCGTGGAAATTAGTTCCCACATACTGGATAACTAGGGCGATCCGCGACTGGGGGCAAGCTGTCATCGTTACATCAGTTCGATAATCGCCATGGGGGCATTATCCCCGCGACGGCGCAGGGTACGCACGACCCTGGTATAACCGCCGTTACGACCGCCATAACGGGCTTGTGCGCCTTCAAAGAGGGCGTGAACCAGTTGTTTATCGTAGATGTAGCCCATAGCTTGGCGACGGGCGCTCAGGGAACCGTCTTTAGCTAGGGTGATAATGTGGTCTACCTCTGCTCGCACCGCTTTCGCTTTCGCTAGGGTGGTGGTGATCTGACCGTGGCGAATTAGCTGGGTGGCCAAGCTGCGCAGCAGTGCCTTTCTTTGGTCAGCCGGCAGACCCAATTGAGGCACTTTACATCGATGTCTCATGGTATTTTCCTGGAATTGGGTTTACTTGCTTTTTTCTTGGGGTAGGGTGATGCCTAACCGTTTTTGTAGGGCTTCAATGACTTCTTCAGCCGATTTCTGCCCAAAGTTTTTGATTTCTAAGAGATCTTCTTGGCTGTAATCGAGGAGGTCGGCTACGGTGTTGATCTGCGCTCGCTTCAGGCAATTGTAGGCGCGCACGGATAATTGTAGTTCCTCGATCGGAATTTGGTTTTCTTGGTTGATCTCTTGGTCGTCAAAGTTACTGGAGGATTCGAGAGCGTTGAGATCCTTGAGCGGGTTAAAGAGATTAACTAGCATATCGGCCGCTTGGGAAAGGGCTTCTTTGGGGTTAATGCTCCCGTTTGTCCAAATTTCTAAGAGCAGACGATCTCTAGCTTGACCGCTTTCGGAACGGATATCTTCGACGCTGTAGTTGACTTTGGTTACGGGCATAAAAATCGAGTCGATTTGCAGAAAGTCTAGCGAAGTGGCTTCGTCTTTACTGCGATCAATTGCCCGGTAGCCTTTGCCTTTTTCCACGCGAAATTCCATCTCTAGCTTGGCCCCTTCGGCTAGGGTGGCGACGTACTGATTGCGATCAACTATCTCGATTTCTGAGGGTAAATCGAATTGTGCCGCCACTACTGTCGCCGGCCCAGTTGCCACTAAACGCCCGATCTGGGTTTGATTGGTGTAGCTTTTCAGGATGATTTCTTTCATGTTGAGCATGAGTTCCATCACGTCCTCGCGTACTCCCTGGACGGTGGCAAATTCGTGATTGACTCCCGCGATCCGCAGGGCCGTCACGGCCGCCCCTTCCAGATTGGAAATGAGAATCCGTCTCAGGGCATTACCTACGGTCGTACCCTGGCCTCTTTCCAAAGGTTCTAGTACAAATTTACTGTACTGACTCTGATTCTTGTAAGTTTTTGCTTCTACACACTCGATTTGAAATTGCGCCACCGATTGACCTCCCTTGTTCAGTTATCAGTTATCAGTTATCAGTTATCAGTTTTCTCTAGCGTTCAGCATTTAGCGTTCAGCGTTCAGTTTTTTGATCAGATGGTCTTTGACGACCCGATTCTCCTGCTGATGTGCGAAAAGCTAACGGCTGCCGGCCTCAAGATCCCTGTCACCTGAAAAAGCTGTTCACTGTTTACACTCTCCGGCGTTTGGGAGGACGACAACCATTGTGGGGGATGGGGGTCACGTCCCGGATCAGGGTGATTTCTAATCCTGCTCCTTGCAGGGCCCGGATTGCGGTTTCCCGTCCTGCCCCGGGGCCGCTCACCATCACCTCTAGTTGACGCATTCCCTGTTCGATTGCTCGGCGGGCGGCGTTATCGGCGGCGGTTTGGGCGGCGAAGGGGGTTCCTTTTTTGGCTCCTTTAAAACCACTCGATCCCGCCGATGCCCAAGAGATCACATCGCCTTTGGTATCGGCGATCGTGACAATGGTATTGTTGAAGGTCGATTGAATGTGAGCGACTCCGGTAGGAATATTTTTCTTCTGTTTTTTTGGTCCGGTTTTTTTGGTTGGTCGCGCCATAGTTTTTCTTGATTGGGGGATATCGCAATGAATAAAAAATTATTTCTTGGAGGGGGCTTTTTTCTTCCCTGCCACTGTCACCCGACGACCGCGACGGGTCCGCGCATTGGTTCGCGTCCGTTGCCCGCGCACGGGTAATCCTAGCCGATGCCGACGACCTCGATAGGTGCCGATATCGGCGAGGCGTTTGATGTTCATCGCCTCCCAGCGTCTCAAATCCCCCTCGATTTGATAATTTGTTTCGATATAAGTCCGTAGCGCCGCCACGTCTTCATCGCTGAGATCCTTGACCCGAGTGTCAGGGTTAACACCCGTCGCAGATAAGACTTCTTGGGAACGCGATAGACCCACTCCGTAGAGGTAGGTCAGGGCGATTTCCACACGCTTATCGCGAGGTAGGTCTACACCAGCTATCCTTGCCACGCTTTTTCTTTCTCCCTATGAACGATTTTTTTCCAAAAACGACTACAATTAACGGTAACGATTCTCTGCCCCAAGACAGTGACTTTGGTGGGTTAACCTTGTCTCTGCTTGTGTTTGGGGTTAGAACAAATTACCATGACTCGACCGCGCCGACGGATGACGCGGCACTTTTCGCACATTTTTTTGACAGACGCTCTAACTTTCATGCCTAACTATTCTGGCAACACTGCAAGCTTACTATTATATCAGATTTCTTTTACCCGTGTCACCTATTTTTTTAAAATAAATTTGGCCGCTTATTAGGCTTTTTGGCTTCTCTGCCCCTATTTATCGCTATTTTTTTTGATTTTTCAGGCGATAGGTAATTCTGCCTTTGGTTAGGTCGTAGGGGGTCAGTTCCACCTTGACTCGATCGCCGGGGAGGATTTTGATATAATTACGGCGGATTTTGCCAGATATATGGGCCAAGACGTTGAAACCGTTATCTAAATCCACCCTAAACATGGCGTTGGGCAAAGATTCGGTGACGGTTCCTTCCATTTCGATGAGATCTTGTTTAGACAAAGTTAATTCCTCAATTTCACTAGAGACAATTTAATTTAATGATCGGCAGCATCAACCGTGCTTTCAGCACAATTCCCCCAGTATAGCTTATCAGTTATCAGTGATCAGTAATCAGTAATCAGTGACAGCAATTCTCAGTTTTAGACATAGCAAGCCTTTTAGGGATTTAAAGAACATTTTAAAGGGGGATTTTTGGGGCAACTTTGGGTGTACTATCACGTCAAAAGCCTGAAGACTCGTGACATGAAATTTGCAATCCCATTGAATT
>NZ_JADBSZ010000307.1:0-10352 GCF_020246425.1 Microcystis sp. M079S1 | reverse complement strand
TAATAAATTTGGCAGAGGATTAAAGATTAGTTATTGTGACTAACTCTTTTGGTTAGAACAAGATAAACTTGAGAATCTTCGGTCAAATTTATTGACTCAAAATCAGCTATACTTAATTTAAATGAAACAGCCCTACCCTTGATAAGGGGCTTTGATCCCCCCAACCCCCCTTGATAAGGGGCTTTGATCCCCCCAACCCCCCTTGATAAGGGGGGCTTTGATCCCCCCAACCCCCCTTGATAAGGGGGGCTTTGATCCCCCCAACCCCCCTTGATAAGGGGCTTTGATCCCCCCAACCCCCCTTGATAAGGGGGGCTTTGATCCTTCTTGATAAGGGGATTTGATCCTCCCAATCCGGGCCGCCGCAAATACGGCGCTGAGGATGTCAGGTCTTACTCCACTCGATTAAAGCGCTAGTCAACCCTTCTAGGGTATATTCTCGCGCCTCGATATCAACACGACCAAATAACTCTTGACAGGTTTTTGAAGTTTGCGGACCGATAGAAGCCAGACAAACTTTTTCTAAGAGGGAATTAACCGATAATTCTGCCGTTTCTTGTCGCAATAACTGATAAAAATTCTGGACGGTTTTGGAACTAGCAAAGGTGACTATATCGACTTTCCCATCTCGAAAGGCTTCCCAGATGCCACTATCCATGCGTGCGGGACATCCGGAATAATATGCGGCCACTTCCGTCACCTGACCAGCTTTGGCCGTTAACTCCTTAACTAATATCTCTCTGCCTCCCGTTTCCACGCGAGGAAAGAGGAATTTTTGCCCCTTAATCGGGTCGGGAAACTCGTTTACCAAGGCATCGGCGACAAAATCCCCCGGGATAAAATCCGCTTTTAATCCTCGTGAGTGCAAAACTTGGCTGGTTTTTTTGCCCACCACGGCGATTTTTACGGTCGCTAAAGCCCTAGCATCTTTTCCCCAAAATGTCAAGCGCTCGAAAAAAAAATTAACAGCATTGGCAGAAGTTAAAATCAGCCAATCAAACTCTTTTAACTGAGCGATGGCATCGTCTAAACCTTGCCAACGGTCGGGGGGACGAATCTCTAAAGCGGGCATTTCTAGGACTTCTGCGCCTTGATTTTGCAAAATTTCGCTAAATTGACTCGTTTGCTCGGCGGCACGGGTAATAACAATAGTTTTACCGCCTAGGGGTGGGGGAGAGGACATAATCGCCAGATCCACAACTTGACCAATGACCATAATAGAGGGTGAGAGGGACACCCCGGCGGTTTGAGCGAGAATATTTTCTAAAGTGCCGCGCCAAATTTGTTGATCCTTGCGTCCCGCCTGACGGATAATAGCGATCGAGTCGTGAATATTCCGCCCATTTTGGTATAATTTCTCGATAATTTGCCCTAAAGACTGACCGGCCATCAATAGCACAAGTGTATCAATTTTAGCTAAGGCTGACCAATCGAGAGACTCGGGATCGTGAGCGCTCAAGACCGCAAAACAGCGACTAATATCCTTTTCGGTCAGGGGAATTCCGGCCAATAAAGGAGCGGCTAAAGCGGAGGAAATACCGGTTATCAGTTCAAAATCACAGCCAGCCTGCTTTAGGGCCAACATTTCAGGATATACTCGCCCAAAAACCCCCGGATCACCACTTTTAAGCCGAATAACTCGTTTTCCCTCTTGACAATAATTAACCAGTATCCGATTAATCTGATTCTGCTCGGCCCCGGGTTGTCCTCCCCGTTTGCCTACATCGACTAAAACACAGGTTTTCGGCACTAGGGAGAAGATTTGACTATCCACTAGGGCATCGTACAGCAAAACCTCGGCCGTGGCTAAAATTGCTCGCGCTTGCAGGGTGAGAAAACTGCTCTGACCGATTCCCGCACCGAGAAGATAAACTTTACCCCGGGGATAGACGACTCCTGACATAATCGCAAATTTGGGTTTAATCTTTAATTTAGCACTTGGAGAAGATACAAATTACTAACGCAACAAGGGCAGCAGTAAAGTGACGAAATAATATACTAGGGGAGCGGTGAAGACATAACTATCGGTGCGATCGAGTATACCACCGTGACCGGGGATTAACTGCCCGGAATCCTTGACCCCGGCATCGCGTTTCATCATCGATTCGGTCAAATCGCCCAATAAACTGACAATACCAATTAATAAGCCCAAAATTAGGCCCGTCAGCTGCCAATAGGGCCAATCTAAATACCAAGCACCCAAATCGGCCACCGCTATACTGCCTAAAATGCCAAAAAAGGAACCTTCCACGGTTTTTTTGGGACTAATCAGCGATAAACTGGTTTTCCCTAACCATTTTCCCATGATATAAGCTCCAATATCGGCAGCCCAAATGCAACCGAAAGCTAGAAAAGTCACCGTCAAAGCGGCCGGGAATAATTTCGGTTCCATCCACGATTCCGGCCAATATCCCATCAGGGGTAAGTTACTGGCAATGGCCACGGGACCACTTTCGGGAGAAAAACCGACCCGTAAACGAATCCAATAACTGGGTAAGTAACCACCATAAAACAGACCGAGAATTGAGGTGGAAATGTCGGCAATTGTCGCCATTTTTGGCTGAAAGAGCAGATAAAAACAAATTAACGCTCCGGCCAGGGGAAACATGGCATCGGTGAGGGGGGCTGCCATAGTTGCCGTCAGCAGTAATAATTGTGAAACTACGAGAGTGGTTTTAGCGGCCGGTTCAATGCCTTTGGCGCGAACTAAGCGAAAATACTCTAATTGTCCCAAAAAGACGATAACACCGATGCCGAGGGTGAAATACCAACCCCCAACGATAATAATTCCCAGTGCGAAGGCAATAGCAAAAATAGCGCTGACAATGCGTGGCCAAGGCATGGTTAATCCAGAGAAGTTAGGCGGCATTGTCATAATTATATAGATTAAGAAAACTTTATGGAAGGTTATCCACAATTAAAGTTTATCGCCGCTCAGGATAAACATGGGATCAACGGCGGCAAAAACTTGGTGAATACCCCTAGTTTCTAGGCGATTTACTGCCGCTTGGACAATCTCGATATTACGCGCCTGTAAATTAGAAAAGCCTTCGGAAAATTGATAGAGGGTTTCTAAATTATTGGCCGTAGCCACGATGCGGCCGTTGGGTTTCAGGTATTGCCACACTTCTTGCAGGACCGATTTAATCGGTTTGCCGCCCTCGATACAGACGCGATCGGGTGCTAGGGATATATTGGCTAGACAATCGGGAGCGCTGCCTTCAAAAACCGTAACATTTTTTACCCCAAAGCGATCGCAATTACGGCGGATTAAACTGGCCACTTCTTCATCCCTTTCAATGGCAATAATCGGACTATTGGGACATAATAAGCCAATTTCAACGGGAATAGTGCCGGTTCCTGCGCCAATATCCCAGAAAACCCCCCCATCACCTAACCGCAAAGCGGAAATCATCAATAATCTCACCTCGCGTTTACTCAAGGGAATCCCGGGCAAACGTTCAAACAATTCATCGGGAATACCGGGGGTTTTATATAACCAAGTCATGGGGAATCAATTATTGAGAAGCTTCACTACCAAGCATTATTATACAAATTTGTCAAGTTTTCTTTATCAAGTAAACAGGTACTTTTCTCGGGATAAAACCCTGATTATAAATACAGCCTTTCTCATAAAGATGAAGTATAAACTAATTTGGTATTGACCACCGACTCCCCAAAACGAAAACTGCTTACCTCACGATTAAGATAGCTGCTTTCTGCCAGATTTCTAATCTCTGCAAAACAATACTCTATTTTCTAAATTACTCTGGACTGCCAAGGAAAAAAATAAAAGTTGATTCTTTCAGGTTCGACAACTAAAGGTCTTTTTAAAATTCTCATGTGCATTAAGCCAATGTATTCGTAGCCACCACCGTAAATCAATTTGGTTATTTAGCATTTTCTCACTCTTTAGCGATCAATGTTAAGAAAAACAGATTGATTAGTTATCAGAAATGTTGAATCCGTACATAAAACTTTACATACAAGCTGACGAGAACAGACGTTCGCTGAGAGAGATTAAATTTCCCTGTTGCGATAAAATTAAGTTAACATAGCGCAAACAATTTGCTGGTCAAAGTAATTACGGTTGAATCGATAGCATACAGAGGATGCTCTCTCTTTCCTTTTCTTTTTTTCAGTTCTTGATTTAAGCTTAAATAAATCTGATTAAACCCTTGATAATCAAAGTTTTACTCGTTCAAGGCCGCATTTGAAGTCTTTTCTGAACGAAACCCCCTACTATCTGTTGTCAAGGTTCAGTTTTTAGCTTGGTTATCGCTTTTTCCATTGTAGCTTAAAGCCGTCCTAAAAGGACGGGGTTTTCAACCCCAATTTTCGATCAAGCCAATTTTGATCGCTATGTTGATAACCATCAACCCTATGTGCAGCGGTTAACCGAGACAGGACAGGAGACAAAAACGAGTTATTGGGTAGAAAGAGGCGATGGGATGTTATTATTTAAAGCCGATTCCCCGGAAGCAGCCGAATCGATCATCGGGCAGCATCCCTTGATTGAAAATGGCTGTGTGGAGTATGAACTGCACGAATGGCGAATAGTAGTGGAATAGGCTGTTAAAGGAGTGAACCCTGTGCAAATATTCACGACAATCCCCGGTTTACGCACTTTTTTGGCTGATTATCGCCCCGATCGCAGTATTGCCCTCGTGCCAACCATGGGTGCCCTCCATAAAGGTCATGCTAGTCTAATTCGGCGCGCTGTGGCGGAAGCGGAGGTGACTGTGGTTAGTATTTTTGTTAATCCTCTACAATTTGGCCCCACAGAGGATTTTTCTCGCTATCCCCGCAGCCTTGACAGCGATCGCCAATTGTGTGAATACTTGGGAGTTGATGCTATTTTTGCCCCGAGTGCGGAAACTTTAGGAATTGGTAATTCTGACGACATAACCGCAGTTGTTCCCCCGATTTCTCTTACTAGCGGTTTATGCGGTGCTTTTCGTCCGGGACATTTTCAGGGAGTAGCCACAATTGTCACCAGGTTGTTTAATATTATCGCACCGACGATCGCCTATTTTGGCGAAAAGGATGCCCAACAGTTAGCGATTATCCGGCAATTAGTCAGGGATTTAAATTTAGCGATCGAGATTCGCGCTTGTGCTACAGTGCGAGAAACATCGGGATTAGCAGTTAGTTCTCGCAATCAGTATCTATCGGCCGCAGAAAGGGAAAAAGCGACAATTATCGCCCAAAGTTTGCAATTAGCCCTCGAAAGTTTTCGTTTAGGGGAAAGACAAAGGGAAAAACTACTGGCTATTGTCCAAAAAAATCTGGACAGAGTACCAGAATTTCGCTGTCAGTATCTGGATTTAGTCCATCCCCAGAGTTTACAACCGATCGAGCAGATCGAGACAGGGGGACTGTTAGCGATCGCCGGATCGATCGGTCAAACCCGTTTAATTGATAATATTATCTTGCGTCAACGTCGGGCAGTTATCGCTATTGATGGGCCGGCTGGAGCGGGAAAATCGACGGTAACGCGCTTAGTAGCGGAAAAATTGGGACTAACCTATCTCGATACCGGTGCGATGTATCGTGCGGTGACATGGTTAGTGGTGAATTCCGGTCTGGATTTGTCCGCAGAAGCGGCCATCGCCGAGTTATTATCTTTAGCGAAGATAGCAATAATTCCGGCCGATAGCCCCGAAAATGTGACTATAGTGAAGATTAACGGGCAAGATGTGACTTTAGAGATTCGCTCTCCCGCAATTACCGCGCAAGTGTCCAGAATTGCCGCTCAAAAAGCGGTGCGACAGCAGTTAGTCACCCTGCAAAGACAGATGGGAATGTCGGGGGGAATAGTCGTCGAAGGTCGGGATATTGGTACTAATGTTTTTCCAGAAGCGGAATTAAAGATTTTCTTGACAGCGACACCCGAAGAAAGAGCCAGAAGGAGATTAAAAGACTTAGAAGCGCAGGGAAATGGTGGGATTAGTCTCGCAAAATTAACCCAAGAGATTGAAAAAAGGGATTATTTGGATAGTAATCGCTCCCTAGCACCCCTGCGAAAAGCCGCAGACGCGATCGAAGTTAATACCGATCATCTCAGTATTACAGAAGTCACGGAAAAAATCATTGCTCTTTATCGTCAAGGAGAAGAAAATCAATGGAGAAGCCTCTAGTTTTTTTAGATACTGATGTTTTGATTTCTTATCTACGAGGAGATCTAGCCAGTGTACATTTATTTGATCGAGAAATACTTGATCGCGTTTGTCTTGCTATTAATGCGATTGTTTTACAAGAGTTATTATTTTTAGCAGAAGTTCGTAATCATCCCGAAATAGCGGCTCGGATTCAAGAAAAGGTGACTATCTTGGATTTTGATTTAGTTAAACTTGATAAATATTGGCAAAATGCTAGAGATATTCGTAATATTTTGGTCCAGTCGAATGATGTTTTAATTTTAAGTATTGCCGCTAATTGTGATTATTTAGTTACCTACGATCAACAACTTAAAAAAGCCTCTAGTTATCTATCTAACTCTAAACCTATCGTAGTAACAACTGAAGAATTATTAGAGGTTATCGATCAAAAAAATATAGTTCCTTCTAGCCTCTCTTGCCAAGGATATAAATCCTCAAATTTCCCCTTAAACAAGGTGATTTAGGGAGATATTTATGAAGTTAAATTATCTGAATTTATCATCTATCTGTTTAACGGTAACTTCCTTGATAATTATTGGCAGTCCAGCTATATCTTTAGCCGATCATAGATCACCAATAACTTTAGCTTCTAGGGATTTATCAAACCAGCAACAGGGACGAACAATTATTCTTAATGGTCGTTCTTTGTCCGTACCTTGGCGACAGTGGACAGCAGCAAATAGTACCAGAATTGCCATGAGTGACACGGGAGCAAGACAATTATTCGGCATGGATTTTCTTAGCACAAATGATCCAAAAAAGCAACCGATAAACTGGTTTAATTTACAAACTTTATCAGCTAATTTGATCAATTCCGATCGCTGGCTAGACGTTACGGATATTTTACTAACAATGGGGGCAACAACCACTATTAATGGCGATAGTTTAACTATTAACTTTCCTGCTCCCCAGATTCAAGATATTCAGCTAGAAAATTATGGAGCAGTACAAAGGATTATTATTCAACTCGATCGCCCGACCTTTTGGCAAGTTAGTCAGGCAAAAAATCAAGCAGTGATTACCCTAGAAGGAAATGCCCAGCAATCCCTTATCTCTAGGTTTCAACCCCAAACTATCAGCAACAGTAATCAAAATAACGATGAAGATGATCTAGGTAACTCCAATAATAACTTACCCACTCAGATCACTTCCTTAGAAAATAATGGAGTGAGCAGTCGTTTAAAAATTAACCTTCCCACTGCCTACGGATTACAGATTAGCAGTGTGGATAATCCTCCCCGAATTATCATTGATTCTCGTCCCGATGCTATGGATGAAAAGCGCATTGTTTGGCAACCAGGGTTAATCTGGAATCAAAAATATATCCAGTTAGACAAAGATTGGTTTCCCGTGACTTGGTTAGAAATCGATCCTAGAAATCCTCAGATAACTATTAAACCAATTACCGCTAATTCCACCTCAATGCGCGGCACTAATCCCCTGATCACGATTAATAGCGAAAGTAACGCGGTAGCGATGATTAATGGCGGCTTTTTTAATCGTAATAATCAGTTACCTTTGGGAGCAATTCGTGTGGATGGCAAATGGTTATCCGGACCAATTTTAAACCGAGGAGCGATCGCATGGGATAATCGTGGTAAAATCAGGATCGATCGCCTGAGTTTAGAGGAAACTCTCATTACTGCCACCGGACAACGTTTTCCCCTAACCCATTTAAATAGTGCTTTCCTGACAGCCGGCTGCAGTCGTTATACTCGCGATTGGGGAAGTAATTATCATCCTCTCACCGAGCGCGAAACCGGGTTAGTCGTCCAAGGCGATCGCTTGACGGAGAAATTAAATAATCTTTCCCCACAGGATAGTATAGAAGTACCAGAAAATGGCTATTTAGTCATCTGCCGAAAGACAGATATTAATTTAAATATTGGTGAAAGAGTCAACCTCGATAGCGTCACCCTACCGGGAGATTTTGCTAATTATCCCCAGATTTTAGGTGCAGGTCCCCTATTATTGCAGAATGGACGCATAGTTTTAGATGGAAATGCTGAAAAATTTAGTCCGGCATTCCAAAATCAACAAGCTTCCCGCAGTGCGATCGCAGTTAGTCAAGAAGGAAAAATTTTGCTAGTTGCTATCCACAATCGCGTCGGGGGAAGGGGGGCAACTTTAGGCGAATTAGCTCGAATTTTGCTGTTAATGGCGGCAAAGGACGGTTTAAACCTAGATGGGGGTAGTTCCACGGGGATAGCCTTGGCGGGTTATCTGCTCGATCGCTCTGCCGTTACCGCCGCAAAAGTCCATAATGGAATAGGGATATTTTTATCCCCGTCTCCTTGAAAAGTGTGAAAACAATGGATAATAGCGACTGGATTAAACAATTGCTGCTGATGGGTATTGGCACTACTTCCATGGTGGCAGAAAAGATCAAAGAAGTGAGCGATGAATTAGTAAAAGACGGTAAAATCAATTCCGATCAGGCTAAAAACTTTGTCGATGATCTGATGACACAGATGAAGTCCGAACAGGGAAACTTCGAGAATAACTTAGAACGCTATATTCGCCAGATCTTGCGGGATTTAGGGGTTCCCCGACAATCGGAAATGGACGAACTGCGGGGAAGGATTGATAGATTAGAACGGCAGGTGAGAGACTTAGAGAATAAACTCTGGCGTTAGGGAACTATGAAATCAATGCGCGAAATCTTGCTCAGTTTTGCTATTATTGCGGTTTGTGGCTTATTTTTAATCGTTGCTTCCCTCTTTGGTGGAGGGGAAAAAACCAATGCGATCGCCGCAGAAATAGATCCACCCGCTATCACTCAAACTATTAATAAGGAAATCATCTCCATGGATTTAGATCAAGCAGTTACCACCGATTCGGGACTAAAATACATCGATATCGTGGAAGGAACTGGAGAAAGTCCCCAAAAAGGTCAAAAAGTGACTGTTCACTACACGGGAACCCTCACAGACGGCAAAAAATTCGATAGTTCCAAGGATCGCAATCAACCTTTTACCTTTACCATTGGAGTGGGTCAAGTGATCAAAGGATGGGATGAAGGAGTCGCATCGATGAAAGTCGGTGGACAGCGTACCTTAATTATCCCCCCAGAATTGGGTTATGGTGCGCGGGGTGCCGGTGGGGTAATTCCTCCCAACGCGACTTTACTTTTCGATGTGGAATTGTTGGGAGTTAAATAGGTTTTTCCTCTGATTTTTCACCTCTACCCGCATCGATCCCGAATGCGGGTTTTTTGACAAATTGCCGAAAGCTAAGGGCCAAATCAGGAAGATTTAGTAAATTCTAGACCGTTTTCGCTACCGTAACGTTCCATAAAACGCATAAAACGATCCCACTCTGCGGGAGAATTGAAAATAACCGTAGCTTCGATCGCCGTAGGTTTACCGTTGATGAATTTGCCTTTTACTTCCCTGGTGACGATTTCCCCTTCCTCATCGACGAGATACATCCCCGTGATTTCCTCGGTTTGTTGATCTCCGAGGATAGTCGGTTGCTCAAAATAAAATTTTGCCGATCCTTTCTCCCCCGTTTTAGTGCGACTTAAGCGGATATCGGGAACAACAGGTTCTTTTAACCCCCTGGAAAACTGAATTTCTGCCATTACTTTTCTTTATCCTTGTCATGAAATACACATTTCTAGATCATCTCACACCAAGTCGCAAGTAAAAAGCAGATGGGACAGCATAAGCTCAAAATATCAATACCAATATCATTTTTCCTTATTCGTAGCAGGCCTATCCATTAGTCATACTAAATCCTATTTAAAAGGTATAGGAGAGTGGAGAGTGGGGAGTGGGGAGCAGGGAGCGGGGAGCAGGGGAAAACAATCCATAACTTGGGAGTTAATCACACTATTAAAAACGGATTCGGTGTCACATCTTTCTTAACACAAAATTTGACAAAAAGACAAAAGTATGCCAAGTGGCTCAAGTTGCTTCTCTGGAAGTAACTAATTTGATGGAATAGTTCCGGCGTTCTAGTCGGTCGTTAATTTCCATGCCCTCTATAATACAGCCCCTGTCAGGGTTCTGTCCCTTCTCAATTAAAACTTTTTATTGCCCTGACTAATTAGGGTCTGCTGAAAAAGTTTTTCCTAGAAGCAGGGTGTAGGGTGTAGGGTGTGGGGTGTGGGGTTTTACCGATTTTGAGGGGGTCAATTACCTAATTTTCAGGGAAAAAGTACCTGAATTTCCCCCTGATCACTCCCAT
>NZ_JADBSZ010000306.1:0-5678 GCF_020246425.1 Microcystis sp. M079S1 | reverse complement strand
GCGGCTGTTATGACATAGCCTTGATGGCCGTTGAGGGAGGCGATTTCTCTTCCCGTCTCGGCATCCCACACCCTCGCTGTCTTGTCAGAGGAGGCGGTGACGATGCGCTTGCCGTCTGGGCTAAAGGCGGCTGTCCAGACACTGTCTTGATGAGCCAAGAGGGTTTGGTGCTGCCAAGGTTGCCCTGCACGATTTTCTACGGTATCTAGCATCGTTTGCAGCGCGTAAAGGGGATTTGCCGCAAACCCCGCCCGTCCCTTTTTCTGTGCCAATGCCTTCGCCGCTTCTCCAACTTGGATCGCCTCTACCAATGCTGGGATCTGTCCAAATTGAAAGTTATTTGAGGCAACCTCACCCGATCGCTCTAACCGATTGACCGCAAGGATCGTTTCCTGTTCCTCCTGCGCCTGTTGCAACGCTATCTCTGCCTGTCGCGCCGCCCTTTCTGCCTTTTGCTGCTGGGCTGCAGCAAGTCGGAACTGCTGCTCTGCTGCCACCTTATCCCGTTCTGTGGCTGCCCTATCTCGGTTGACTTGAGCCAACTGCGCCGAGGCTACCAGTACCCGTTCCTGTGCTTGTAGGTATTGCTGCTGGGCCGATCGCGCTTGGTTTTGTGCCTGCTGGAACTTGCGATCGGCATCCTTTAGCTTTCCTCGCGCTACTGAGAGATTTTTCTGGGCTAATTTTTCCTTTCCCCTCGTCTGGCGCAAATTGCTATCTAAAATAATTTTGTCTTGCTGTAACTTCCTTTGGTCTGCTAATAATCTCAGTTTGTCGCCGTTCAGTTTTGTGATATTGGTTTGGGCAACCCTGAAATTATTCGTTGCCTTTATCGAAATAGGAACGGCAATAGCAGCAATGGCAATAGCTCCCAATGCCCCCAACAAACTAAGCTTATTGCGTCGATTAGCTTTTTTGATGATTCTGCCGGATTCCTCCCTTGTTTCTAATAATGCTTGGTTCGCTGTTTCTAATTCTGTTTCCGCCTGTTCCCTCGCCGCAGTCAAAATCTGATTCGCTTCCGTTTCCGCCGCCAATCGCCTTTCCATATCCCGTTTTTCGACATCCTGGCTATCATCTAAAAAGCGTTCATCTTCTTTACTCAAGCGCTTTCCTTTTGCCCAAGTCTCCGCCTCCCGCAACGCCTGTCCCCGCAACAAAAACGACTCTTTCTGCTCTTCTTGTGCCTCCTGCCAAGCCTTAAACGCCTCCCCATAAAACCCCGGACGCAAATCCGCCAAAGCGCGAGCCACCCACTGCCCATTAAACACCTGCGCGTAGATGGGGTTATAGACTTTCAACCTGCCCTCTCGCTTCACCACCAAACCCGTCAGCCGCAGTTGCAGTTGCTCGTAGCTCTCATCGGCAATGATCCCCCCTTCCTTTCTGGATGAGAGAGGGGGGGGTTCAGCATCCAAAACTTGCTGATAAATCCCTAGCAGTCGCCCCCGTAGCCGTTCGTCACTGCGTAAAATCCTGTCTCGAATCGTTTTCAAATGCGGCGGCACGTCCTGCGCCTCCCAATTATCGATAAGCTGGCTCGTCACCACCTGCGCCACCAAATCTGGGGGCGATAGGCGCAAATCTGCCTCCTGCACTACCAAATTCAAGACCCGCTGCGTCAAAAACGGCTGTCCCCCCGTCCAATACAACACCGCTTGCAGCACCGCCTGCGGATCGTCCACCTTGCCCACCAAACCCTGCATCAACGGTTGAGCTTCCTGGAGTTGAAAGCCACTCATCTCCACCGCCCGACCGATATTAAACGCCGAACTACGCTTACTGACAATCAGATCGGAAGGTGTTGCCACCCCTAAAAACGCAAAAGTCAGCCGCCGATAACGCAGATCTTCCGCCCGCCGCTCAAAGAAAGAGCGAATCAGAATGAAAAAACCATCGGTATCAAACTTGAGACTGAGCAGGTTATCAATTTCTTCGACAAAAATGACGACATCTTGCGAGAGTTCTGCCAGCAATACGCGATCGATAAAATAAGTAAAGCGTTCGACCGCCGAAATCGACTGAGCCGCCAGATCCTTCCACCAACTCGAAAAATCGATTTTCTCTTGTAAATGCAAATCATCGATCAAGCGTTTTATGGTTCCGGCATACCACTGATCCTCGCTCAAACTGGTTCCCCGGGTTTGCGGGTCAATGACCGCACAAGCCACCCCCTCTGCCGCTAACTTCTGCATCACCCGCACCCGCAAACTAGACTTGCCCATCTGCCGCGAGTTAAAGACAAAACAATATTCTCCTGATTTCAGGCGATCGTACAATTCGCGATCGGCCTGTCGCTCTACATACCCACGATATTCGGCAGGTAAGCTCCCGCCTACTTGATAGCTAAAAGGAGTCGAGGAAGTTGGGTTTGTCATCTGATACCAAATTGCTAAAAATATGTCCCAGAAAACGGATTTCTTTAAGAAACCCGTTTTCTAAGAGGTTAGGCGATCGCGTAGCCCGTGTAACCGCGTACATCCGCCGGATGAAAAGCGAGGACAATATCCTGCCGGGGAACACCCGCCGCCACTAGCTCATGGGTTACTCCGTCTTCGGTTTCATCTCGTTGTACCCAGATTTTCTCGTTGATAATATCCAAATGAATTAAACAGCCATGCACGCGAGTTTTGCGATCCCATCCGAGCGTCATCAAAAGATAGCTATCTCGAACTTCATCAAAAATCGGCTTACAAATCAATTCGCCGTGAGAATAAGGGATTTCAGTATAAGGAATCAAAACCGATTTAATAATATGACGATACTGATCTAATTTTTCCATTGCGAAATGACCTCCTTTTCAGCATCAAAAACAATAAACTTGAGATTTTCATCTTCGATTAAAATTTGTCCGATTGGCTCTTCAAAAAATGAATTATAAATCACATCTCTAATCGCCAAATCTAGTTTACAATAAAGTGTTTTTATTTAATTTCCTCCCAAGCGATCGCAAAAATACTGACGATAAAGATCGCAGCGAGGTTTCACATTATTATCAACCCGCACCACTAATCCCATACTGTCCAGTTTAAACGACTCCTCAGACCGCAAACGTACCGGCGCTTCAGAAGTAATAACCAATTTCATGGCTGCCCCCAGTTCAGGATAATCTTCCAAAGTCTTCAAATGTCCCCGCAGATAATCGCTGTAAATTCCCGCTTCTGTGGGAGCCGTCCGCAAAAATTCCGCCAAAGAAAGATCCCCCGCTGCAATGTGATAGAGTGCCGAGCGCACCATGTAGGGATGCCCTCCAATTAACCCCATAAATTGTTCGAGTTCCCCCTCTGTCCAAGTTAATCCGTGCCGTGCTACCAACTCCTGTACCTGTTCAGGCGTAAACTCTCCCAATTCGATGGGCAACCCCACATTAAAAGGCGATTGATTGATATCCCGTTGGGCATAGGACTCTTGAGAATGGACGATGATCAGCCGCAATTTCTGCCACAGTTTTTTAATCTTGGAACTTTCATGCCAGCCGCGCAATAATCCGCATAAATCCGTCTCGATATCTGCGTATTTAAAGATGCGATCAAAGTTATCGATCGCCAACACTAACGGGCGATCGTTCCCCTCTAATAAATACTTCTCAAAATAATCCGTACTGTTATCGTTCGCTCCAAAAATATCATCCCAATACTCTTCAATCTTGACCCTTACTCCTAGTGGTTTACCCACCGACGCACAAAACCACTGCATGAACTTGTCGAGATCGTCAAAGAACTTTTGATTGGTCTGTTCCAGGTCGATCGTTACCGCACGATAGCCTAGTTGAGATGCTTGGGCAAGTACCTTCGCCATCAGGGACGATTTGCCCATATTGTGGGGCGATTTAATCCGAATCAGGGAGCCAGGCTTTTGAATTTCCTCATAGCACCGTTCTTCGTAAGGGGAAGTAATATAAAAGCGAGAGTCAATGCTAACTTGTCCTTCTGGAGATTCCAAGCTAATTTCCTGTTGTATCTTGTCTGGAGTAACTGTTGGCTTGAGGGGTTCCGATTGCGTTGGCATCTCAGTGGCTTTTGCGGATTGTTGCGGCTCTGGCAAGACAGTAGGCTGTTTGTCAGTTAACACTGTCGCCATTTCCATTGCCGCCTGCCGAATCCCCTCAGCAATATTTAAAAACGCCTCACCCCGATTACTCCAAGTCGTCACAGGCTTGGCATTTTTTGGCAAAGCTTGCAACTTACCAAAAGGCGCACCACTCCAATCCACCGGCTTCAAAATAATCGGAATCACCCGCGCCTCCCCCGCATCATGCCGTGCGATCGCCCGTTCCATTTCAAGATCATAACAGTAGTCAGAAGCGATAAAGTTTTCACTAATCAACAACAGAATAATCTCGGCTGAATTGAGATTTTCATCAATGGCTTGTTTCCACTCTGTTCCAGCACTAATTTTGCGATCGTGCCATGATTTAATTACTCCCTGTCTTTGTAATGACGCGAGGTGAAGTCCCAAAGTTTCCCGCAGTTTCTCATCCCGGTGAGAGTAAGAAATAAATACATCGAGCGGTGTGGATGATATGTCTGGATTAGGTAAAATCATGGCTCTCAGTTTTAAGATTTCAGAAACCGGTTTTTTTCAACCTATTGATTTCAGAAAACGGGTTTTTTGAAAAAACCCGTTTTCTCGTCTAACTTGTTATACTATACTACTACAACTTAAAACCTCACCATTCCCTAATCTTCCCTGCGGGGTTGGAGACAAGCTTTGCACCCTCACTGAAGGAGTAATTTCCCACTTCCACTCGCAACTATAGAATTAGCTATAATAAAATTACCACAGGTATCATCTTCATATTTCTGGAAACTATATGACCTTAAAACAATTAGACCGAATTACTTTTAACTCCAAAATTATGGCAGGTCAAGCCTGTATTCGAGGAATGCGTATTCCTGTTTCTTTAATTCTTAATCTACTTGCTAACGAAAAGCCGATAGAGGAAATATTAGAGGAATACCCTGACCTAGAAAGAGAAGATATTCACCAATGTTTATTATATGCTTCTTGGTTAGCCAGAGAACAAGTTCATCATTTTGAATTAATCGAGCAATGGAGATAGAGTTTCTAGCCGATATGGGGATTTCTCTGCGTACAGTCTCATGGTTAAGAGAACAAGGTTATGATGTCGTTCATCTTCGAGATGAAGGCTTACAAACTTTATCTGATCAGGAAATTCTTGCCAAAGCAAAAAGAGGAAAGCGGATAATTTTAACTGTCGATCTAGATTTTTCTCAACTTCTCGCTATTAGTGGTGATAATTTACCAAGTGTCATCCTATTCCGTTTAGGCAATGAAAACTACAATCTAATTAATCAGCGTTTAACTATAGTTTTACGAGATTGTACAAAAGCATTAAAGACGGGAGCAATTGTGTCAGTGACAGATCGTATTTTTCGGATTAGACTTTTACCAATTTAAGATTTTTGCTTTATAGCTTTCATGGAGTCTTCCCGTTAATTCCATCTTAAATATTGTGTTCCAAAAGCGAACACCTTTATTATTGAGTACAAATTATAACATTGGCAAATAATCTCGGTTCTTCGTTACTTAGTATGGTTCGATAGGGTGGCATAAATCGACTAAATCCTTATCTGGCAAGAGATTTAATTGATTAGTTCGCTCTAGATAGAAAACAATTAACAAAAATCGCCAAATGTCTTTCTCTATAAGAGTTT
>NZ_JADBSZ010000305.1:0-15677 GCF_020246425.1 Microcystis sp. M079S1 | reverse complement strand
GGGACTTGCGCTTTGATAATGTACCTTTTGGGCGAACGCAGTTCGCCCCTACATTGTGGACAAAATCCGTTACTGTAGGGGCGCAAAGCTTGCGCCCTCCGATCGATTGGGATATTATTTCCACGCAAGTCCCTAATTTCTTTGCTAATTTCTACTTGGCCTAGGGGCGTTAACGAAGGCGGTCGGCAGATGGCAGCGGGCAGGAGGTTTCATCAATCGAGGCGAAGAAAAAAACGGTAAGATTAGTTAAAGAAAATGATACAAATATACATTGATTAGACAAAAAAAAGCTATAAGTAAAAGAAAAGTCAATCTTCCTCAGCCCCATGACGAGAAAAGAACGGCCCCACTCGTGGTTCTCAAGAAAACCCTTGACCTGGCAACAATCGCGGGCTATGTGGCGCGATTTATGGGCAGAAGCGTCCCTCGATTTTCCCTATCTAGCTTTGATTGTTAGTTCTTGTGCGATCGCTACCTTTGGCTTAGTCGCCAATAGTGCAGCCGTGATTATTGGGGCGATGATTATTGCCCCTTTGATGTTGCCGATTCGTAGTCTGGCTTTTGGTGGTTTAATTGGCAGTTGGCGATTAATTCGTAAGTCGGCCTTGGCGATTTTAGTTGGTACGATCATCGCTTTAGCGATAGCTTGGTTGCTAGGATTATTGATCGGAATTTCCGAATTTGGTAGTGAAATTCAAGCCCGTTCTCAACCGAATCTTTTAGATTTAGGAGTAGCAATTACCGCGGGGGCAATCAGTGGTTATGCCAAAATAGAACCGAAAATTTCAGGTACTTTAGCGGGAACAGCGATCGCCGTGGCTTTAATGCCACCAGTTTGCACGATTGGTTTAGGATTATCCCAAGGCGATTGGGTGCTAAGTTTGGGGGCAACTCTGTTATATATTACCAATTTATTAGGCATTGCTCTCTCCTGTTTGTTGGTCTTTTTGCTGGCAGGTTATTCTAATTTTCATCGGGCGCGTAACGCTCTAATTTTGACTTCTATCCTGACAGCAGTTTTGCTAATTCCGTTAGGAATAAGTTTTGCAACTCTGGCCAATCAAGCTCGCTTAGAAAGGTTGCTCAAAAAAGCTTTATTACAACGAACGATTACTTTTCAACGGGCAGAATTATTGGAATCTTCGATTAATTGGCTCAAGCAACCTCCCCGGGTGAGATTAGTAGTAAGAACTGCGGAAAGTATTACCCCCAGACAGGTAGAATTGTTGGAAGAATTCATTACTAAGGAAATGGGGCGACCTTTTCAATTAAATGTCTTGGTTTCTAAGGTTAATGAAGTCACTGCCCCAGAATAAAGTCGAGAAAATTAGCTCAAGTAATGACAAACAAGGATTAATTCGCTATCTTAATGTTTGATATTTAATCTATAGGTAGGGTTCAGGTGAGCAGCGGCAATCGACCAGAAAGCACGGCGTATGTGCGGATAATTAAGCAATCTTGGCAAACGGGGAAATTAGAGGGAGAAGTGCAGACGGAACAATATCAATGGCGGTTTCAATGGCATTTTATTCAAGGCAAGTTATTAGTACAACCTTCCCTAGGTAGGGCTTTGATTTTTGAACCCTTGAATCGGTTTTTAGAACGCTACGATTATCAATTAGAACCGGGAGGAGATTATGAATTTACAGTGCGCTCAAAATTGTAAATATGAGGGATTGAATTACAGCTTTTCTCCGGAGGATGAAGTTTAACCTAATTTGGCATCATCTCCCGATGACAGATTCCCTCAAACGAAAAATTTGTACCTCATCATACGGTTTATGGACAACCCGGCCGAGATACTAGATTTTTACAGGAAGTTTTTTGATTTAAATCCTGCCGGTTAGGCTAAAATTCGGCCATAGCAAAGCGTTATATTAACGATAAGAATTTTTAGGAACAAGGGAAATGACGCAAGGACAGAAGGTTTCAGTGGGTATTGTCGGCGCTTCGGGATATGGTGGCGTACAGTTGGTACGTTTGCTCAAAGAACATCCCTTAGTAGAATTAGTCTATCTGGGGGGCGATAGTAGTGCGGGGAAACCCTACAGTGATTTATATCCCCATCTCGGTCATAGCATTAATCTTAATGTGGAGGCGATCGATTTGGAGATAATTGCCTCCCGTTGTCAAGTGGTTTTCTTGGGTTTACCCAATGGTTTAGCCTGTGATTTAGCCCCTCCTTTGATCGCTAAAGGATGTAAAGTTTTGGATCTGTCGGCAGATTATCGTTTTACTAGCCTAGAAACCTATAGTAAATGGTATGGTAGGGAACGTCAGGATCAAGCGATCGCATCTACGGCTGTGTACGGTTTACCAGAACTGTATCGGGAAGATATTAAAAATGCCTCTTTGATCGGTTGCCCTGGATGTTATCCTACTGCTAGTTTAATGGCGATTTCTCCCCTGTTAAGACAGGGTTTAATTCTCCCGGAAACGACGATTATTGATGCCAAATCGGGAACTTCGGGAGGAGGAAGACAAGCTAAGATTAATATGTTATTGGCAGAAGCAGATAGTTCGATCGGGGCCTATAATGTAGCGGGAAAACACCGTCATACTCCCGAAATCGAGCAGATTTGCAGCGATTTAGCCGGTCATGAGGTGCGCGTCCAGTTCACTCCCCATTTAATGCCCATGGTTCGGGGTATCCTGTCCACAGTCTATGCAACTTTGCGGGATCCCAATCTGGTGCGGGATGATTTGATCACTATCTACAATGCTTTTTATCGCACTTCTCCCTTTGTCAAAATCCTACCCGGGGGAGTCTATCCACAAACTAAATGGGCTTGTGGTACTAATTTATGTTATCTCGGTATTGAAGTGGATCCGAGAACCGATCGAGTGATAGTAATGTCAGCGATTGATAATTTAGTTAAGGGACAATCGGGACAAGCGGTACAATGTCTCAATCTCATGATGGGTTGGGAAGAATCCCTTGCTTTGCCGCAAATGTGTTTTTATCCTTAAAAATTCCCGGATGCGTTTAACCGAGTACATCTCATTTTTGTAAATCTACTGAGTTGGCATTTTTAAAGGGAAACTATCTTCTAAAATTGGTGATCACTTCCGATTTTATCACTCAATCCAAGCCTTTGGGGGGTAGAACCCCCCAACCCCTAGGGTTGATTCATAGTAGGGTTGATTCATGAATCAACCCTACCCAAACCCCGGAGCGCATTAGTTTTTCGGTGGGATGCTTACACGCAGCTGCTGATACATTTGTAATTATTTTAAGAGTCACTAGAGTTCTTGCATAATTAATTTTTGAGAGGGCAAAAATGAGAAAAATAAGCATAAAATTGCATAAAATAACCAAATAGAGCATTTAATTGATTAATGCTCATTCTTAATTCTCCTGACTACTGACTACTGGCTCCTGACTCCTCACCTAAAGGAAGATTTTTGATTTTTGCAAGAGGTCTACTGATAATTGCTGATTGTCGGTATTTCTGCAAATGTGAGATGCACCCCGTTTAACCACACATCCTTTAATCAATTTCAGGAAAAACTGGCAAAATTTTGTCACTATGATTGAGATGCGATGTTTACCGATTGGCTCTTCTCGACTTTGTGTGATAATTTTTGCTTATGTAAGGTGAAATGCTTATCGGGCAAGACTTTAATCGCTATTTGGCGGAAGAAACTATCAGTATAGACCTCGTTTCCACACAGAAACCAGAAGAACCACCGATTGGCAGCAAAAACAAGGAGAAAATGGCAGAAAAGTAGTCAGTTTATCGACAAAAGTGAATATAAGACCTTGCTAAAGTTCCTCACCACCAAACTAAATTTGATTGTCAAGTTGATATCAACCCCTTAGAAACCCTGACTTACCCGACTGGGATCACCTAGAAAAGCTCTTTCAGGAATCGATCCCTTAGTGGCTTCCGGGAGAATTTGCCAGTGTTGATCTAAAGCTTGTAAAACTCGATCCTGCTGATTTCTGAATCCCTCGATATTGCCACTACCGGCATTCATAATCACAAACCAAACTTTACCCCTTTCTTGGGTGGGAATTTCTCCGGCTAAGGCGCTAACTTGGGCTAAAGTTCCAGTTTTAATCACCACTCCTTTGGGAATGGCGCGCCACTGCATAGTTCCTTTGGTATCGCGTCCCCCCACCGGAAATAAATCAGCTACTTTGATCGGTTGATTGGCTAACTTGCGATCCAAGGCCTTGAGAATCTCAATAACTGCCCGGGGAGACAAGCGATTTTCTACACCCAATCCCGAACCATTAATTAATTGAATTTCCTCCTCTCCTACCCGGGTAATTTTAGTATTAATTGCGTCCACTGCCGCGGGGCCACCGAGCAACTCCGCTAACATTTCTGACATGACGTTATTACTATAAATATTCATCTGACGCAACAGTTCCGTTAAAGTTAAGGACTGATGACCCAACAATAATCGGGCATTTTCGGGGCGAATTTGACCGGCTCGAACCCTGCCCAAAATCTTCACCTGTGGGGCTTTTGTGCCGCTAGGAAGGCTCTGAAAAGCTTTTTGGGTTTCTTTTGACCATTTCGATTGATCAAGCCCAATTTTCAGCGATTCTCCCGCTTTGAGGGGATCGGTTTGAAAATTCATGGCGAATTTACCCGTAACGATCAGATCGCCTTTGACCTGACGGATGCCTAATTGATCGAGGCCATTGCCCACTGCGATCGCTTCTTCCCAGACAAAAAGCGGATCCCCTTCCCCTTCAATAATTAAATCCCCCTCTAGCACCCCGTTTTTGACCTCTCCCGTTGTGTAAAAACGAGTAGCAAAACGATGATCGAGAGGCCAGGTTTCCACGGCGGCGAGAGTAGTGGCGATTTTAGTCAATGAAGCCCCCGAAGCGGGTAGATTACCCTGATGATCGGCTAAATCAGCCCATTCCGTCTCAATTAAGACCCGTTGTTGACGAGAGTTTAAACCTTTTTTGGTCAAGTCTTGCAGATAATCGGCCACGATCGCCGCTACCTGGGGATCGGGAGCGGTGGGAAGGTGGAAAATAGGTTGATTTTGCCAAGAAATTAGGGGAATATTGGCGATCGGTTGGGATTGTCCCCCCCACCAACCCAAGAGAAAGCCGAAAACTGCCAAATTAAAAACTGAGAACATCTTTTCCTTAATCGCAATGATGCCTTATTGTATAGAAATGATTGGTAATTTTTAACAATTGCTCGATCAGAAAACACTAATCCTCGATCGGCCAGCTTTTGTCAAGAGCTGCCGCTCAACTTATTAAAGATTTCTATCCCACTGACTCAATGGCAGAAACGGCATTAAATCGGGCAAGAATCGCGGTAGATGCGATGGGAGGTGACTACGCTCCCAACGAGATTATCGCGGGATCGATGCGAGCTTCCGAAGAATTAGATGTAGAAGTATTATTAGTCGGCGATTCTGAACGGATTGAGGCTTATTTCCAGCATCATCCCCGTCCCAAGAATCTCACCATCGTCCACGCAGAGGAAGTGGTGGCCATGGACGAAGAACCGATCACCGCTATCCGTCGCAAACCAGCGGCCTCGATTAATGTGGCCATGGATTTAGTCAAACAAAATCGCGCCGATGCGGTGGTGTCCGCCGGTCACTCCGGGGCAGCCATGGCGGCAGCGTTACTGCGTTTAGGTCGTTTAAAAGGAATCGATCGCCCGGCGATCGGTGCGGTGCTGCCGACGATGTTGGCGGGTAAATCAGTTATTATCCTCGATGTCGGGGCGAATGTGGACTGTAAACCCAAATATTTAGAGCAGTTTGCTCTAATGGGAACAATTTACAGTAAATACGTTATGGGGGTTGAAGCTCCGAAAGTCGGTTTACTCAATATCGGCGAAGAACCCAGCAAAGGTAACGATCTCGCCCTAAAAACCTACGAATTATTAGAAAATAACCAGCAAATTCCCTTTATCGGCAATGCTGAGGGCCGGGATGTGCTATCGGGACAATTCGATGTGATTGTCTGCGATGGTTTTGTCGGTAATGTCCTGTTAAAATTTGCCGAAGCGGTGGGAGGGGTTATCCTACAAATTCTCAAAGAGGAATTACCTAGGGGGATACAGGGTAAAGTCGGGACGGCTTTAATTAAACCCAATCTTAAACAGATCAAACAACGCATGGATCACGCAGAACACGGTGGCGCGCTGTTATTTGGAGTCGATGGGGTCTGTGTGATCAGTCACGGCAGTTCCCAAGCGCCTTCAATTTTTAACGCTATCCGACAGGCAAAAAATGCCGTTGATAATCGCGTTTCTGAGCGCATTCAAGCCTACAATGACCACCATCATCAATTAAAAGAGTTGTCGGTGAACGGTGAAGATTAAGCTGTTAGCCATCTTGAAGCGGTCAGGAGACAGGAGACAGAAGACAGGAGACAGGAGACGGGAGACAGGAGACAGGAGACGGGAGACTATTTTTATTTATTCTTCCCACTTCCCCACTTCCCACTTCCCACTGATAACTGACCCACTTCCCACTGATAACTGACCCACTGATAACTGATAACTGAAAAAGGGGGGATATTTTGAACGGATTCGGGGCAGCAGTCGTTATGACCGGTTGTGGATCGGCCACACCAGGGCAATTCCTCAGTAATGAAGAACTCAGCCAAATTGTCGAGACTTCCGATGAGTGGATTAAAAGTCGTACAGGCATCGGTAAACGCCATTTAGCGGATCAATCGGTGTCTTTGAGCCAATTAGCGTCCCAAGCGGCGATTAAGGCTCTAGAAATGGCTCAGGTGTCACCTAGGGACATCGATCTGATTCTCTTGGCTACTTCTACCCCCGATGATCTGTTCGGTAGTGCCGCCCAAGTTCAAAGTCAGATCGGGGCCAATCGGGCGATCGCTTTTGATCTCACCGCCGCCTGTTCGGGTTTTCTGGTGGGGTTAGTCACCGCCACCCAGTTTATCCGTACTGGTACTTACCGCAATGTCTTGGTTATCGGGGCTGATGTTCTCTCCCGTTGGGTGGATTGGAACGATCGCGCTACCTGTGTCCTCTTTGGTGATGGGGCAGGGGCGGTGGTTTGTCAAGCGAATGATACAAAAGATAACATTCTCGGTTTTGAACTCCATAGCGACGGCAGCCAGAATGGTTCTCTCAATCTCGCATATCAGGGGGAAGAATTGCCCCTTAAGCAGGGGGTAAGGGTTCAAAAAGGAACCTATAAGCCCCTAAGGATGAACGGACGGGAAGTCTATCGTTTTGCCGTGGCGAAAGTGCCAGAGGTCATCGAAAAAGCTCTCTATCGGGCTAATTTAACCACCAGTGACATCGATTGGCTAGTTTTGCACCAAGCTAATCAAAGAATTATGGACGCGGTGAGCGAGCGCCTGAAACTGCCTCCGGAAAAAGTGATCAGCAATCTCAGCGAGTATGGCAACACCTCCGCGGCCTCGATTCCTCTAGCCCTCGATGAAGCTGTCAGGAGTGGTAAGGTCAAAAAAGGTGATATTATTGCTTCTTCCGGCTTTGGTGCCGGTTTAACTTGGGGTGGGATTATCTTCCGTTGGGGAGATTAATTCAGTGATCAGTAAACAGTAAACAGTAAACAGTAACCTAAAAACTCACATCTGATAACTGATAACTGATAACTGATAACTGATAACTGAGCCAAACACATCTATTTATCTATTTTAAGAACTTATGAAAACAGCGTGGATATTCCCGGGACAAGGATCGCAAGCGTTAGGAATGATTGGAGATTTAGCGGAAAGTGCGCTTGGCCAAGAGAGATTAGAAATAGCAGAAAGAATCCTCGGTTGGTCGGTCTGGGAAAAATGTCAAGGGGATGAAGAAACCCTATCTCGTACTCTTTATACCCAACCTTGTTTATTTGTGGTGGAGAGTATTTTAGCGGATTTGTTGCAAGAAAAAGGTCATTTTCCCGATCTAGTTGCCGGTCATAGTCTCGGTGAATATTCCGCTTTGTATGCAGCCAGGGTGTTTAATTTTGAGACAGGATTAAATCTAGTTCAAAACCGTTCCCGTTTGATGGATGCGGCCGAAGGTGGTAAAATGGCCGCCTTAATGAAATTTGATCGCACCAGTCTAGAGACAGTGATTAATCAGACGGAAAATGTAGTTATTGCTAATGATAATAGTGCCGAACAAGTGGTGATTTCTGGGACTCCTGAAGCGGTGGATTTGGTATTAGGTCAAGTGAAAGTTAAGCGGGTTATGCCGTTAAAAGTATCCGGTGCTTTTCACTCTCCCTTGATGGAAAATGCCGCTATTCAGTTTCAGCAGATTTTAGAATTGGTTAATTTTAGGTCTGCAAAAGTTCCCGTTATTTCTAATGTTAATCCTAGCCAACCGATCACCGATGCGGAGGAATTAAAAATATATCTGATCCAGCAGATGACTAGCTCGGTTCGCTGGCGAGAAATTATGTTAAAATTGCCAAATGTGGGTGTGGAAAAAGCGATCGAAGTCGGTCCGGGTAAAGTTTTAACTGGTTTAATTAAACGAACTACTCCCGCAATTGAGTTAGAAAATATTAGTCAATTAGCTGATATATACAATGGTAGCGAAGATGTTAAATTGCAGGGTTCATTAATTGGTGTTGGTTAAATTATCTGGCAATATTTTCGATGAAGTAAATTGATGGATACCTAAGTAGTTAGGTGTTAAAAACCATCAGACACCCCCCTTATCAAGGGGGGATTAAGGGGGGATCGACACCCAAAATCTATCTTCAATTTAATTATAACCAGCTACCTAGCCAAAAATTGGGTTAGGTATTTTTTTAGGAAACTATCATAACTTCTACTGTTTCTCCCGCTTGTATAGTAGTTTTACCCTGGGTAATTATGGCTAAAGCATTAGTACCCGCTAAATTAATTAAATTAGCCGAATTGTGTTGTCCGGGAGCAAGTTGAAATTGATAAACTCCCTCGATAATTTCTATTTTTCCCCAGAGATAAACTTCTCTTTGTCCCTTAGATTGGAGAGTATCGCGGGTGACAACTCGCAGAAATTTGTTCTGATAATCTGTCAATCCCGATAATTTTTTAATGGCCATTTGCACGAAGCGCCAACAGGAAACTAAAGCAGAGACGGGATTACCGGGGATACCAAAGTAAATACAACCGTTAGGAAAAGTAGCAAAGGTTAGGGGTTTACCCGGTTGAATAGCAACGCTGCCAATCAGAATTTTTCCCCCTAATTCCCCTAAAATTCCCTCGATATAATCGTAATCTCCTACGGAAACACCGCCGGTGGAAAGGACGATAGCACTAGAATTAATTGCTTTTCTGATAGTTTCTCTGAGAAGATCGGGATTATCTTTGATTATACCTAAAGGTCTGGGAATTGCCCCTAAACTGGCGACAAATGCGGTTAAAGCGTAGCGATTCGAGTCAATAATTTGACCTTTTTGGAGGGTTTCATCGGGATTAATTAATTCATCTCCCGTGGAGAAAATTGCCACTTGGGGACGGGAAAACACTGTTAATTCGGTAGCTTGTGCCGTGGCTAAAACCGCCATTTCTGGGGAATTAAGAGCAATCCCAGCTTTTAATAAGGTATTTCCCGCTCGATAGAATGTGCCGCGTTGACGCACGAAAAGACCTATTTTTTCGGGAGGGATAAGAATCGCCACTCGCTCGCCTTTTTTTTGAGTATTTTCCTGCATAATAATCGTATCACTGCCGGCGGGTAACATCGCTCCCGTAAATATTCGCGCTGTTTCTCCTGGTTGAATAATTTTTTCGGGGACTTTGCCGGCGGGAATTTCGGCGATAATCTTTAAAGTAACGGGATTTTCTGGATTAGTGTCTTTGACATCTTCGTAGCGGACAGCATAGCCATCCATAGCAGAATTATCCCAATAGGGAAAGTCTAAATCACTGCTGATATCTTCGGCTAAAATGCGCCCAAAAGCTGCCTCTAGAGAAACTTTTTCTGTTTCTTGTCGGGGTTGAATTTGAGTTAAAATTATAGATTCTGCTTCTTTGACTGAGTACATGGATTAAACAAATGAACCGATTAGCTAGATTAAGGGTGGAAGATATACAAGCTTGGGTCGGGGAAGTGCATTTATCGGATAGGAAGGGTCAGACTGCCTATTATATACCGGTTTTGAACCAAGTTAATCCCGAGGTTTTCGCTCTCCAGATTCACTGTCTTGAGGGGGAGATTTTGTCTTGGGGAGATGAAACTTTAACTTTTCCTTTGATGAGTGTGATTAAACCCTTTTTGTTATTATATCTTTTAAGTCATTTAGGGGAAGATGTTGTTTTTCGGCGCGTGGGAAAACAAGCTTCTAGTTATCCTTTTAATTCTTTAACTCAACTGCAAGAGGATCGCTGTTTTCCCCGTAATCCTATGATTAACAGTGGTGCGATCGCCTTGACAGACTTATTAGCAGGAGAAACGCCAGAATCTCGCTGTGAAAATTTGCTTTTATGGTTAAATGAAATGGGTAATTGTCAATTATTTCTCGATCACTCTGTGCTTGATTCTGTTCACTCCTATCCTAATGCACACAATCAAGCTTTAAGCTTAGAATTAGAAAAAAATGGTTATATTAGTCATCGTTATTTAGCCCTAGAAACCTACAATCAAATCTGTTGTTTATCTGGAAAAATTGCCGATCTTGCTAATTTAGGTAAGTTGATTTTAGCTGCTCCTTTTGGTGAAATTATTCTAGAAATTATGACTAATTGTGGACTCTATGAAGCTTCCCAACAATTCGCCCTTGAGGTGGGTTTTCCCACTAAATCGGGAGTCAGTGGGGCCCTATTATCAATTGTACCGAAACAGGGAGCGATCGCTTGTTATAGTCCTCTGTTAAATGAGCAAGGTAATTCAATTTTAGGACTTAATTTACTAACACATATCAGTCATTTTGTCAAGTAAATTTAATCTATGAAAATAAGCTTTAATTCCTCAAAAAAATACCGATACTTTTTCTGATTTTTCTGGCCAAGTACCGTGAAAACTGGGAGGGATAAAGTTGATTTTGTCAAGGATTGTTAAGATGCGCTTACCCTGATAATTCCAGTGATCAATTGGCTATCCTGATCATCTCTGGTGATTTTCCCGCAGCATAAATATCCCACATTGTCCGATAAGCTTTTTCTAAATTGCGGGTAAAACGAAGGGTATCAAATAACGGATAAGTCAGACGATTTTGGGCTAGTTTCTGTTTAATTTCCTGCAATTTATCAGGAGATTTTGCTAAATTAATCGCTAAATTTTTATACTCCTCTAAATTCTTAGTAATTAATTCAGGTAGGCCAATAGCTGTCAGTAAACTAGCACCAACACGGGAAGGAAAAGTTGTACCTGGACAAGTTATAATCGGTAAACCTGCCCATAAAGCATCACTCCCAGTCGTATGAGCATTATAGTATAAAGTATCAAGAAATAAATCAGCTAGTTGATGTCGCGCCAAATGTTCCGGCTTAGGTTCGAGATGGGCAAAAATTAAGCGATCACCCTCAATTCCTCGCGCTTGTGCTTCCCGACGTAGATTTGCTTCCGCTTCAGCTACTCTCGAAAATAACCATAACACACTACCTGGAACATTAGCCAAAATTTGCATCCATACAGTGAATATTTGCGGCTCAATTTTATAGGTATGGTTGAAACAACAAAAGACAAAACCCGATTCAGGAAGACCATAATGGGAACGAGTAACAGGTTTAGATGATATAATTTGTTGATAATCATTAGCCTGATAACTATCCGGTAAAATTACCAATTTTTCAGTAAAATTATCAGCAGACTCTGGTGGGGTAACTATGGCATCACTAATAATATAGTCGATAAAATCTGCTCCCATTGTCCCCGGATAAACCAAATAATTAACTTGAATCGGTGCAGGTTTTAAAGCCAATATTTGTGTCCGCGCCTTATCAATATATCCCATCAAATCAACTAAAATATGCACCCCATCATCAAAAACCCGTTGTGCAGATTCCGTAATTGATAAAGTAGCAATATCATAAAAGCGATCGCAATCATTAGCAATGCGACGACGATACTCACTACCATCATCAGGACCATAGGAATAGGCAATTATTTCAAAGTTATTGCGATCATGTAAACCAAAGACACTTTGCATCAAATGACTGGTGGGATGATTACGAAAATCATGGCATAAATAACCTATTTTTAATCGTCCAGATCGGGTGCGGGAATGGTTAAAGTTGAGGGGTTTAGTCCCTAAGGCTAATTGTCTTTTAACCTCTTGAGCATAGTTACAAGCTACTTTTAACTGTTGACTAGCAGACCAAGGTTTATATAAGGTATCAAAGGGAGTTACTGCGGTAGATTTTCCCTCTTGTAACTGGTTTTCGGTTAATTGCCAAAGTTGGATTAAATCAGCTTCTCTTGTCTCCCAATTACAAGTCATTTCCTTCATAGAAAATAAGCAAGCAAAAGCCTCTGGTGAATTAGTTTGAATGGCTAAAGCTTGCTTAAATACGCTCATAGCTGCTTCTACTTTGTCCTGTCTTCCTAAAGCTAAAGCCAAACTATTATAAGCTTTAATGTATTTAGGATTAAGCTTAATTGCTACTTGAAAATAAGCGATCGCTTCTTCAATTTTTCCCTGTAGTTGTAACACATTGCCTAAATTAAAGTGTGCTTCTGGATAATTAGGGTTTTTCCTGATTGCTTCTTGAAAATTGACCACAGCATCCCCTAACTTATCCTGCATTTGTAAGACTAAACCTAAATTATTCTCAGCAAAAGCATAGTTTTGATTGCTACGAATAGCTTGGTTAAAGCAAATAATCGCCTCGTCTAAATCTCCCTTGCTAACTGCTATTATTCCCAAATTATTGTGGCTTTCTGCATAATTAGGATTAATCAATAAAGCTTGCTTGTAAGCCAAAATAGCTTGATCAATTTGTCCTAAACTATCCATGATTACCCCCAACTGATGCCAAGCAGCTGCATATTGAGGATGTTGATTAATTAATTGTTGATAGAGAGCGATCGCTTCTTCAAGCTTAACCTGTTTTTGCAAGGTGTATGCTTGCTGATAAAGGGTATCTGCTGGGGAAGTATCAGGCTGATTATTTGCTATATTTCCTCCAACTAAAGGAGAAATAGGATCAAGAGTAATAATTTTACTGATGTCATCATTTTGAAATCCTAAAGCTTGGGGACGTTTAACTCCTTCTAAGACTTGTATATCATAAAGTTCAGTCACTTCACCTTCTAAGCGTATCCAGTGAACAACTTCACCTGTTTTCAAGTCAATAATTAGCAGACCACAGCGAGGATCTGCTTCTTTAGCCATTAAATTATCATCTAAGATTAACCCCGAAAAAGTCTTATCTACCCCACGATTTTTAGATAATCCAACAATGGCATAATTTCCGACAAATGCTAAACCACGCAGAAAACCAGGACAAAAAGTAACAGGCTCAAAAATGCCTTTGTCTTGATCAATATAACCAAAGTAACCCGTACCCGCATTTAATAACCATAACTTACCCTGATAAAATCGGGGAGAATGAGGCATAGATAAACCAGTAGCAATCACTTCATTAGACTGAATATCAATGACACAACCGCCAGTTTGTCTTCTGTCTCTCCACCCATCCACCACATCTGATTGACTACAAGCGGTAACATAACGCGCCTTCCCATCTACCAAAGCTAAACCATTGAGATGACAACGATCTTCATTGACTAAAGCGGAAATAAACGACGGTTTCCATAGAGGAATGCAACTATGGCGATCGCTGACTGTTGCCAGACAATTTAACATGGTACTGATAAATATAATTCTTTTAGATAGATTTTCTATTGCCAAATCGTGAATATCTAAATCCCCAGTAGTATAACTAATGCGGGGGATATAAAGTTTATCGTAACCATCATAAAGTTGTTCGGATAATAGCACATTATCTAGTTGCCAGATTTGATAGCGGGAACTAAGATAAATCCTTTCTGGGGTAGTATATAAACCCATGGCGCGGTCAAATATCCGCTCAAATCCCGACATCCCTCTTTCGGGGTTAACTCCTAAAAACATCAGTCGAGAACTTTGATAGGTAGTAAAAGCCAGGCTAATCTGCTGAGACTCTAACCAATCAATGAAGTTACGAGAAGCAATTATCTCTACGGGGATAGATTGATTAGTATTGGGAGTTGATTGATTCATCATAACCACAAAGACACAAAGATTAGCCAGTAGGGTGTTAAGCGCGATAGCATAACACACCAATTTAATAATAGAGGTAATGCGTTACGGCGGATTGTTAATTTTGGTTTTTTGACGGAATTGGTAGCCGCAAATACGCACAGAAAACGGGTTTCTAAATAGTTTCTTGAAGAAACCCGTTTTCTAGGTGATTTGAGTTGTTTGGTTTTTTGACGGAATTGATAGCCGCCTAACGCACCCTACGCCTACTTAATTAAACAAAAAAATTACCCATTGGAATGCTCCCTAAAGCAGGTAAAGTACCAGTAAATCCGGTGATATTTATTAATAAATCATTGCTGGATTGGAAGCCATCTGTGCTATCATTAATAATTAGATAAATTCCAGCGATCGCACCGCTTGTCACCTGAACTAATGCAGCACTATTAACCCCTAATCCTTGATTACCTGTAATCGCTCCATTGGCATCAGTAAATACCTGATTGATTAAATTGTCTAAAGTGGTGACAGTGTTATTAGCAGCGCGACTGAAACTACTAGGCGCATTCATGGCGGTTCCACCTTGAGTTAATAAGTCAATTTTATCAGTATTGATGGCAAAATCTGTGATACTATCGCTTGCTGCTATGGTAGATTGTCCAAATTGGAAGATAAAAGTATCTGCACCTGGACCACCGGTTAGAATATCAGCACCATTAGCACCATTGATTTGATTATTGCCACTATTTCTGGTGATGATATTATTAGCATTGTTACCCGTACCGTTAATATTGTTAATCCCAATTAGTTTGAGGTTTTCGATACCGTTAGGTAAAGTACGAGTGAGAATGCTTTGCCAAGTATCAGTAATGATAACTCCTGCTGTTTCTTCATCAGGATTAATGATAGCATTAGTCGCATTTGACAAGGTTACTGCAAAGACTTCATCAGGTTCATTAAGGTCATCATTGAGAATGGGAATGGTAATAGTAGCAGTAGAAGCATTAGCGGGAATGATGAGAGTTCCTGTCTGGCTAGTGTAATCTACATTAGCAGTAGCATCAATGGGTGCAGTAGCATAATTAACACTAATTTGTTGTGGATTGGGATTATCGACAGTGACGGTGAGAATTGCATTACTATTTTTACCTTCGACAACAGTAATGATGTCGTTGATGGAGAGTTGGGAAAAGTCGTCATTGGTAATTGTCCCCGTCACTGAGGTAGTTGTCCCTACTGTATAACCAGTCCCCGAAGTAAGAGTTAAGGCGACCGTAAGGATTCAGGTCATACAAAAAGCAGTCAAACCCATGCTGTGTAAGCATTTAGGCGAATTATGTCCAAATCCTCATTCTCATTAAGAAACGCTGAAAGCCTTAATTTTCGTGCTTATTGAGAATGAAACTGTTAGTTTAGCGAGTTCTGAGATTTTAGAAGCCGCTCTGTGACTGCATTTGGGTGGTGATTCGGTAGTAGTGATGGCGGCTTAATCCTTTGCTTTGCTGTGCATTGTAGTCATGGATAAAATACCAAAGGGCTCCCCAACGTGATTCTCCATTTTTTTAGAGAAAGAT
>NZ_JADBSZ010000304.1:0-5239 GCF_020246425.1 Microcystis sp. M079S1 | reverse complement strand
TTCATAATAAATTTGGCAGAGGATTAAAGATTAGTTATTGTGACTAACTCTTTTGGTTAGAACAAGATAAACTTGAGAATCTTCGGTCAAATTTATTGACTCAAAATCAGCTATACTTAATTTAAATGAAACAGCCCTACTAGACTGTCCCCGGGGAGGGCGATTTTATCAGCGCAACAGTTGTTTAATGGTATAAATGAACTCAATCGGTTCAAAGGGCTTGACAATGTAGGCATCGGCTCCGATTTTCATGCCCCAATAGCGATCAAAGACTTCCCCTTTCAAGGAACAAATGACCACCGGGACATTTTTGGTTTTTGGATCCGACTTGAGACGACGACACACCTCATAACCATTCATGCGGGGCATGACGATATCGAGGACGACGAGATCCGGATTGGCTCTCTGAATATGTTCGAGGGCTTCCACCCCATCCGTGGCGATCGTGACCTTAATGCCGCTATTGCGGAGTAGATCACAGATCAGTTCCCGTTGCGTTTGGCTGTCTTCTACCAGCAATATTTCGCTCATAACTCCCTACCTAGCTAGGCTGCCAAGAACAACAATGGCAAAAGATGCCCGATAATAGTCCCCGTTGACCGGATGCTCCGAAATTTCTCTCATTTTTGCCTCCAACGCAATCTGAAATTTATCAGGGGTTTCCCTCTAAACAAGGACTTGATTCACCCTTTCGGGTTTCATCTCTATAGTTCCCAATTCCACCGTTAAAAACCACCGGCCAAGAGATTTTTTTTCGGGTTTGGGGGTTGGGTGTGAGGTTTTAGGGGGTTGGGTTTGAGGATTTTAGGCTTTTAGTTGAAATTCCTCAGTAAAATACGGCGAATCTCGATCTCATTGCCGCTTCCTTCCATAATTTCTCGGAATCTCCCCCAATAGACCCTATTTCTTTTCGTCTAGGAGAAGCATTTATCAATTGTTTCTCCCTGCTCCCCAATCCGCAGCTCCAGTGCTCCCTTCTCCCCACACCCCACACCCTACACCCCACTCTCCTATACCTTTTAAACAGGATTTAGTATTACCTCCTCTTGTCACTAATAATAAATCTGATAAGCTAATTATGTAACATATTTTTCAGTAAGCTTTACTGAATTTAAACCAGCCCTGGAGATTTTTAGTACAAAAGTTCTAGCTCCCTATCTTTGCTTGTCGCTCTCATGCCGTCTTAACCGATAATTTAGATGTGTAGTCAGCTTATTCACAGCAGCCAGAGGTAAAAAGGGTCAGAAAACACGAGCCGATTTATGAGATTGACTGCCGAATTTTTTGAGACTAGGACAGTACATTTGGGCTGAAAAATCTCCAAAAATTTTCCAGTGGGGAAGAGGGAAAATTGAAAACAAATGTATGAATCAAAAAGAAAAACTCGAATGATAGAAATTAAAAAATTTTGGGGATCGGATGGTTACACTGAAACCATAGACGGGCCGCTCCTAGCCTCGATCGCCAACTCTCTCTTACCGAAATAACACGGGAGCATGAAAACCATTGTCTTTTTAAGCAATGGATGAAATGCGACTCGACGGGTTTTAACCCGTCGTATCCTTTTCCTCTAATTTTAGACTATCAATCCAGTCTTCGATGAGTGCTGTTATGGTTTTGTCTTTCTGGGCAGCATATAAATATAGCTTATTTTTTCTGCGGTCAGATAAACGAATTGTTAATGATTTAGTCTTCATACATATATAATTAGTGCATTTATGTTAGCATAACATCAGGAGGTAAAAACACAATGTATAGATGCCAGCAAAATCTAATGAGCATGGATAAACATTTAAAGGCTATCCTTGAGTTCATTTGTGCTGAGTCTCATAAACTGACTAACTGTGGAATTTATTATGCCCGTCAACTTTATTTAAAAACCCAGAAAATTATTGGCAAATTTGATTTAGAGAAAGAGTATAAAAACAACAAACACTATCAAGTTTTGTCCTCTCAGGCAGCACAGCAAATACTTAGAAGCGTTGCTGAGTCCTTTAAATCATTTAAAGAGCTAAACCAGAAATATAGAAAGGGAGAGTTAACAGATAAGCCTCATCTACCTAAATACAGAAAAAAAGAAGGTCTGTTCCTTGTCACTTATCCCAAGCAAGCCCTAAAATGGGTTGATAATCAAATTAGAATCCCTTTAGGAAAAACTGTTAAGCAATGGTTGGGACTTGATAGCTTCTATTTGCCAATGACCTACAATTTGAGGTTTCAAGAAATTAAGGAATTAAGAATACTGCCCAGAAATCATTGTTTTTATGTTGAGTTTGTTTATGAGAGTAACCCAGTCGAGATTGAGGTCAATCCCGATAATGTGCTAGGTTTAGCTCCGGGTTTAAATAATTGGCTAACAGGAGTTTCTAGTCTCGGTACTAGCTTTATAATCGATGGAAGACATCTTAAGTCTGTTAATCGTTGGTACAACAAACAGGTAGCCACTCTCAAAGAAGGAAAACCTCAAGGATTTTGGTCAACCCAACTCGCCAAAATCACAGAAAAGCGTAATCTAAAAATAAGAGATGCTGTTAATAAAGCAGCTAGACTTGTTATTAATCACTGTCTTGAGCATCAAATTGTAGTGGTTGTTTTTGGATGGAATAAAGAACAAAAACAAGAATGTAATTTAGATAAAAATAATAATCAATCTTTTGTTTCAATTCCGACAGCCAAACTCAAAGAACGCATTAGACAATTGTGTGAACAGTGTGGGATTAAGTTTATTGAAACGGAGGAAAGTTATACATCAAAAGCTTCATTCTTAGACAATGACTCGCTACCTAAATTTGGTGAAAGACCCGAAGGGTGGCAACCATCAGGAAAGAGAACAAAAAGAGGATTGTATCGGACTGCTCAAAATCAGTATATTAATGCTGATGCTAATGGGGCAGCTAACATAATTCGGAAAGTAAGCACAACACTTAATTTTGATTTAAGTCGAGTGTCTAGGGGAGTTTTGACTCGTCCCCAGAAATTCAAGTTCTGGTCAGCTAAAAAGACGCGAAGTCCGCTTAGAATCCTCCGTCATTTATGGGTCGGAGAAGTCAAAAAAACTTTTATTATGGAGGACAACTACTCGTGCTATACCTTGCAGAAGTAAAAAAACAGACTAGAGGTTTTATCGGTGGTTACAAAACCGAATTGAAACTATTGGCCTGTCAGCATAAGGATCAGACGTGGAGCGCCATACCGGGGGAAGATATCTTAACCTACGACGAAACTAACTCCCTGGGTGAAGGTGCGCTTCTCTTGGTAAATTTGAGCAATAATCGTCAACTGCAAGGAAACCCGGAATTAGCGGGAGCGGAGATGGTGCGGCAACTGCAAAAGATTTCCCGTTTGATGGAGCGCAGCAAGAAAGATCAAGAGAAAATCGAGCAGTGGAAACAATCCCTCACCTATCAAAGCGAGATTCTCAACCGCCAGAAAATGGAAATGGAGACAAGAATCGAGCAAATTGAACAAATAGAGGCAGAATTCGAGTATTTAGAGCGCAAAAAACAAGAACTGGAAACCCTAAAACAACAATTAAACGAGCAACAGCGACACCTGGAAGAAGGACAAATAAATTGTAACTCCTACCCCAATCTTTCCCCAGAAAAACAACAATTTATTCGCTCTCTAGCGGAGCGTTTAGCTAATAAGCATGATCGGGGCAATTCTCCCTCACAAATTATCCATTCCACTCTTGAATCTGTGCAGGAACAACAGACTATTTTAAATAGTTGTTGGCAGAGTTTAGAGGAGGAGAAAAAAGCTGTAGAAAATCTTCAGGTTGCCAACGATGAAATGCTCGATTATCTAGAACAAAGAGCTAGGGAATTACAGACGAGTCGCAATGCTTTGGAAACGGCTAAAATACAATTACAAATACAAGAAACTGTTCTGAGTCAAAAACAGGAATTATTCGAGTGCCTTAACCTCACCCTACAAACCACTGATTCTACTCAACAAATGCTCCTTCGTCTCCTGCAAGGGGAAGAACTAGATTTTGATGGTAAAGTCGATCTAGAAGCTCTTGAAAAAATGCCTTTAGAAGAATTGGAGAGCTTAGTTAAGAACTTACAAACAGACCTCAAGCGCTGGGAAATTTTTGTCAACGACCAAGAGGAAGAATTAACTCTCCAATGCCAAACCGTGGAAGAATTAGAAGCAAGAATGGCCACAATAGATGAATCCGAGCGAGCTAATTTAGAAGAAGAATTAGCCGAGGAACAGGAAAAAAAAGGAATGCTGGCGGCAACTTTGGTCGGACAAAGACGTAATCTCCAGGAAAGGCAAGCTATTCGCTCTCAACATCTGAAAATGCTGCAACGGAGACAGGGGATTTTATCCCCAGAAGATGCCCAAAAATGTAGCTTTGAACCATTGTTAATTCTGTTGGCCGATAATTATCAAAATAATCTCCAAGAAAGTCAACGTTTAGCAGCAGAAATCAAGGGACTACAAGAGGATTTACCAAAAAACAGAGATACTATTGACGGTCAATGGTCGGATTTAGAGCAAAAAACTCGTGAATTTGAAGAACAGGAGCGACAATGGCGCGATGCTAATCTGGCATTATTGCGTTTAAAAACTCAGGTACAACAGTACGAAACTTTCCTGCAACCCGTGCAGGATCAACTCGATCAAATCCGTCAAAAACTAGAAGCTATCTCCCAATGGTTGACACCCATGGAATCTAATGGTAGTGCCTATCATTACGCTATTAACAGTTAGGCTTAATTAGGGCTTCCTGAACAAATAATACAGGGCAATCCAAACAAAGATTTCGCCGTTTTTGCCGATAACGGAGGCAGGGGGCAGCAGGCCGTTTTTGTAACGGGGATTTATGCCCCGCTCCAAAAACTTTTCGCCTTAAGGCGAGGTTTTAGACCCGATTTTTCCGATAACTTTTATAGCTTTTGATCTATTAATAAAATAATTTAGAGCAATTTAACTCTAGGTTAGATGTGGTGTAGACTAGGATTAGTAATTTATACTCAGATATTCATGAGACAATCCGATCGAGAAATAATACTAAATCCGTTGAGCATTATGCTACATATCAGGACAGGCACTCATGCAATAGGCAATAGGCAAAAGGGGGAATAAATAGGGTTTGCTGAAAAAGTTTTTCGTGGGGGTAGGGTGTGGGGTGTGGGGTGTGGGGTGTAGGGTTTTACCGATTTTCAGGGGGTCAATTACCTAATTTTCAGGGAAAAAGTGCCTAAATTTCCCCCCCGATCACCCCAAG
>NZ_JADBSZ010000303.1:0-11420 GCF_020246425.1 Microcystis sp. M079S1 | reverse complement strand
ACGGCTTTAAGCTACAATGGAAAAAGCGATAACCAAGCTAAAAACTGAACCTTGACAACAGATAGTAGGGGGTTTTGTTCAGAAAAGAATTCAAATTCGGCCTTGAACGAGTAAAACTTTCTAGGAAATAAGGTTGAACATTAGATTTTTTCGACTTGTTCAAAGTGGCCGGAGGGCATTCGGACACTCAAAACGGACGTGGAGGAAAGCGTAAGACTACCGCTAAGGTAGCAGCATCCTGTGAAGCGTCAACCCCATTCAACGACCATCCTAAAAAGGTGGCGTGGTGAGGAATCACCGTCCGTTTACGGCGGTGAGGATGTCAAAGTCTCCGTTTCGGTGTTCCCGTTGTCCCAGTTCCCCTGATAGGATTTAATCGCTCGCCTAACTCTAGAGCTAAAGTAGAGATAGGGTTTAATTGGAGCCATGTATGGAAGCGATCGAATTTAGGACGGTTATTCATAAGGGTCGGGTGAGCGTTCCCCCCCGATATTCTTCTCGATGGGAAGGTAAGATGATGCGGGTGATTGTTTTGGATGACTCGGAAATCATCCCCGATCCGAGCCAGAAAACTGAAAAAACGATGTTCGAGGCGATTTCTTTAAATACACGGGGATTTACATTCGATCGGGACGAGGCTAATGCCCGATAAAGTTTTTTTTGATAGTTTAATACTGGCCAGCGCTCTGGAAGCGGGCTGTCAAATTCTCTACAGTGAAGATTTACAAGATGGTCAGCGAATCGAGAATCAATTGATGATCGTTAATCCCTTTGGTTAAGTAGGTAGGTGTTAAAAGTTGTCAGACACCCCCCTTGATAAGTAGGGTTGATTCATGAATCAACCCTACTATGAATCAACCCTACTATGAGTCAACCCTACTATGAGTCAACCCCACCTTGATAAGGAGGGCAGGGGGGATCAGTCGGTCAAAATTACCCTTCTAGTTTCCGGCCTTTGCACAATAAACCGACCCCGGCAACGGAGAGTAAACCGAGAACCGTCGCTGGTTCGGGAACCGGGGTCAGGGAATAATTGGTGATAACGAAGAGTTCGCCGCCTGGAAGAGGAACAGAACCGTAGCCACCGATGGAAGCGAACAGGTCGAACGGATTACCAACAACGTTAGGGGGTGAAAAGCCGAATCCACTACTACTACAAGCCGTGTTGTCACAAGCGGCAAAATCTAGTCCCGATCCGTCTAAGGATAGCACCGCCTGACCCGTTACAGAACCACTAGAGATGACACCGGCAAAAGAACCTACGAACGGAAGAGCGGGGGCGGGAGAGCCGTTAAAGGTGGTATTACTGATAGAACTGACGAATACCGTGTTGTTATCCAGTTGCAGGGTTCCGTCAACCGTCGCAGTGATCGTTCCTGCGCTGGAGGTGTAGGAAAAGTTAAAAGTTGCGGCGCTGGCAACTGGTGCGAGGGTGGCGGTGGCTACCGTGGCGAGGGCGACGGAATAACAAAGGGAACTTTTGAGTGGCATAGAATACAGTGTTTAGCTAAATTCCCACGCATTATACCCTCCCCCCCCGATTTTGTCAAGGTTGTTGCTATTTATATTTCTTATACTTCATCTAGCTATTGATTACTCGATTGGGGATTGAGGGCGATCTCCCAAGAGAGCGGCGAAGGGATGGGCTTTTCTGGGGTGCGAGGGGCGATCGCATTAAATATGTTTTATTTAGGGCTGGCTGAATAATGGTAAAACCCTTTTAAAATAAGGCTTTTGACCTGTTAAAATCCGATGTTCATGCTGCGAAAATAGGATTAAGACCTTCAAAAACCTGGCATTATCCTTTTTATAGTACATAAGTTAGTACAAAAAGAGAGGGCAACAAAGCCTGAAACTCCTGACTCCTGACTCGGAGACTCCTGACTCCTAACCCCACCAACAAACTTTTTCAGCAAACCCTAATTACATCGTTTGGTAAGTAGTCGTGCAAAATTAATTTCTTGGTTAGGATAGGCAAAAGGCAAGAGGCAAAAGGCAAAAGCTTGATCGAAATGTGTAATTAATTTTGCTTAGGTACTTAAATGCTTGTGATGTGGAAAAGTAGAAAGATTGGGAAAGTGAGGGGTACTATCATAACGGAAAACTAGGTTATTTTGTTCATCTTGGAAATGGTAACGATAATCTAGAAATTCCAAGTAATTATCTGTGATTACTATGGCTTCGTTTATTTCTAATAAATGGGTCTGATTGAAACGCAACCTAATTTTAAATTAGCTCTTTTTGATGTCAGTATTTCTTCTTAATAAAGTTCTGCATAGGCATTTTGATAATGCACAATTGCTTGTTATACTTGATTGAGTTAATCATCTAAAAGTTTAAGCGGCATGATTTAATTTTTGTTCTAATTATTGACGCAAAGCAAGGTAATGACGGTAATCATTTGCCCATTCTATAAATAGGAATCATCTGAGAATATTCCTTGATTATAGTGGTTATAAAAATCTTCGGAATCCATTTTATGTTGGTTCTCATAGAGGCTGATTCGTTTGGCAACAGCAATCAAAGCATCTAAAGATGATGTATATTGAATGGTCTGTTTACGCATTTTTCTTTTACTCCAAAATAATGATATTTTGATTATAACTCGACTTCCCCCATACAGAAATACTAAAAAATTGACAAGCCGTCTCCGGGTACATTTTCCCTTGAAAATGGACGTTCGGCGAGCTCAGTCGAGCCGCTGTACCGTTGACTGTATCTAGAGTAGAGCGATTCCGTAGAGTTGGCTGTGTAGCGATCGCTAACCTTATTGTAACAGATGGTGTCATTAATCTCTAGAGTAAGCGATTCCCTCTTTAGCCATGTTTTTGATGGTTTTCTGCCCCGAAACAAGCTATAATGGTCGAAGGGTCAAATTGGAAAAATTTTGCTTCAAACCCTATCTGCGTAAGGAATTCAGGAGTGTGTGTCTAGTAATACATTAGTATTATACTGCTTTAACTCAGGCTCTGTGAGACTTTTAGCCATAGCTAGTATATTTATACGGGGAAGTTCAGTTAATCCTTGGCATAACCCGACAGAATTGTAAAAGTTAGGGTCGTTAAAAAAAGCTGGGATTATCATTAAAGTAGTCCGAAGCCTGATCCTGATTTTATGTCCCAGAAAAATGAAATTCTTCCCCTGCTGTTGACGGTTATGGTGACATCGGCACTTTTAGGAGGAATTGCTTGGTGGTTGCTCAACAAAACCTTTCCCAATCTCAATGATCGATCTAATTCTTCTTCCTCCTCGAATAATCAAATTTCTGAAACTTTAGGTGCAGTTAAAAATGTCCCGGAAGGATTATTTAACTACGGGGGAAGTACCACTTGGGCCCCGATTCGCAAGGAAGTGGACTTTATTATCCAGCAAGTCTGGCCGAAATTTCGCCTCGTCTATACCGATCCCACTACGGGAACCCCCGGCACCGGCAGCGGTATTGTAAAGTTTTGTAAAAAATATATGCAAATGACTGCAAACAACTGCTAATCTGGTTAGTACAAGTTTACATTGCAGTTCACATGAAACTATCAGATTATGCTAAGAAAAAAGGGATCAGTTATGACACTGCTTGGAGAATGTGGAATCGAGGGCAGTTACAAGGAGAACGTCTTCCTACAGGAACAATTATTATTTTTGAAGATGACCGTTCTTGCGGTGAAAATAAAGTAGCTATTTATGCGCGAGTTTCTAGTTCAGAAAATCAATCTAACTTAGAGACTCAGGCAAAAAGATTGGAAGCTTATTGTATTGCGAAAGGCTATCAAATTGTTCGAGTAGTTAAAGAAGTAGGAAGTGGAGTCAATGATCATCGAAAGCTATTATTAAAACTTCTAGAACAAACTGATTATAATTTGATTGTCGTAGAACATAAAGATCGTTTAAGCAGAGTAGGGTTTAATTATCTGAAAGTTCTTTTAACTCAAACAAATAGAGATCTAGAGGTCGTTAATCTAGCAGAAGAAAGAAAAGACGATTTAATGCAAGACTTCGTGAGCATAATTACCTCATTTTGCGCTCGATTATACTCATTAAGACGACGAAATAGAAAGACAGAATGTTTAATTAAATGCCTTGAGGAGAATGATGAAATTAGTTCAAAAACATCTAATTAAATTTAATCACAAAAATTATTCAGTAATTGATAAATTAGGATTTTTATCGAAGAATCTGTATAATTGTGCTGTTTATTTAAACCGTCAAGTTTTCTTTTCACATCAACCATTTTTAACAATGACTGAGTTACATCATGCCTTAAAAATGAGTCCAGATTATCAAGCCTTACCCGCCAAAGTAAGTCAGTTAGTATTAAAGCAAGTAGAAAAAACCTTTAAATCTTACCAAAAAGCGAAAGAACAATACAAAAAATCGCCAGATAAATTTACAGGAGAGCCTAAGTTGCCAAGATACAAAGACAAGGAAAAAGGTAGAAACGTTTTAACTTATAACTATCAAGCCATTTCTCAAAAAGCGTTGAAGCAAGGTTTAATCAAGCTATCAGGGACTAATTTAGAATTTAAAACTAATTTAAAGGAAGTCTTAGAGGTCAGGATTATTCCTAAATTGGGTGCTTATTGTTTAGAGATTGTCTATGAACAACCATCCTCATCAAGTCAAGAGGGAGAAAGATATGCTTTTATCGATTTAGGCTTAAATAACCTAGCTGCTGTTACCTCTAATATTCCCGAATTTCAGCCAACTTTAGTATGTGGAAAAGCCTTAAAATCCTGCAATCAAAAGTACAACAAGACACTAGCTAAACTCAAATCGGAATTACCCAGTCTACAGAAGACCAGTAAAAGAATACAAGGTTTAACTTTAAAGCGTAATTGCCAGGTGGATTATTACCTCCACACCGCTAGTAAATATATTATTGATAAATTACTAGCTCATCAAATTAACCTTTTAGTTATTGGTCATAATCAAGGCTGGAAACAAAACATTAATATTGGAGATAGAAATAACCAGTCATTCGTAAATATTCCTCATTCAAGGTTTATCGAACAACTTACCTATAAAGCAAATTTAGTAGGAATAGAGGTCAAAACAACTAATGAAAGCTATACCTCTAAATGTAGTTTCTTGGACTTAGAGTCTATTCAAAAGCAAAAAAGCTATTTGGGCAAGAGAATTAAAAGAGGACTATTCAGAAGCTCGTCGGGTTATTTCTATGGAGCAGATATTAATGGTTCCTTAAATATTGGAAGAAAGGTAGTCGGAGAGGCCGCCTTTAGCGGGAATCCGATAGAGAGGTTCGTAGTTAACCCAGTACGGGTCAAAGCGTACAAAGCTAATTCTAGATGCAATATTTGCGTACAGAATTAGTAACTATTCGGATGTTAATCGAGAATCAATTGGCTTTTTCCCAAGCATCTCGATCGCTCAAAGATGAGGAAATACAACGCGCTCAACAACGGGGATTGACCTTAAAAGAGGTTCCCGTGGCTATCGATGGAATTGCGATCGCAGTTCATCCCGATTTACCAGTTTCCGGTCTAACAATTACCCAATTAAAAGATATTTATACAGGAAAAATTAGCAATTGGCGGCAAGTGGGCGGGCCTAATTTAGCGATTATTCCCTATTCCCGACGCAAGGAAGATGGGGGAACCGTGGAATTTTTTATCGATCAGGTTTTAGAAAAAGCCGATTTTGGAAATAATACTCAGTACGTTTATAGTACAACTCCCGCTCTCAGAAAAGTTTCCCAAAATTTAGGAGGAATTTACTATGCTTCTGCACCGGAAGTAGTTCCCCAGTGTGGAATTAAAACTTTACCCCTCGGTAAAAGCGAAAATAAGTTAGTTGCCCCCTATCAAGAACCTTCGATCCCGTCTTCCCAATGTCCCCAGAAGCGTAATCAACTGAATGAATTAGCTTTTCAAAAGGGAGAATACCCGATCACCCGTCGTCTTTTTGTTATTATCAAACAAAATGGTCAATTAGACGAACAAGCGGGGGAAGCTTACGCTGATTTATTATTAACCGATCAAGGACAGGAATTAATTGAAAAAGCCGGTTTTGTTCCCTTGAGATAATTTAATCCAACTTCTACAAATCTAGGTTAAAGTGAATTTGAGCAATTTTCATCTGAGTGTGCGCTTGATTGGGCGCATCTAGAGGACTGCTACTCCCAGTTTTGTCCAGATTTTCGGCTATCCCGTCGAAATCATCCCTCAGTGCGAACGATTTTTACTGAACAAGCAGGGCATCGATGACAGTGAGATTTACACCTTCTGTCGCTACTATCCCACCTATGTGCAACTGGCAGTGGTAGCCAACAACCCCAACGAGCAAGCCATCCGCGCCCAATACCTGCGCCATAATCGCGTCAGATACTTTGCTTTGATCTAAGATTGAGTTAGCAATATCTAATTTGGAGTCTCAGGCAATGGAACCGATTTCTCTAATTCTCGCTGCGTTGGCTGCTGGTGCGGTTGCTGCTGCTAAGGATACGGCAGGAACAGCCGTTAAGGATGCTTATGAGAGTTTAAAAGCGTTGATTAAGAAGAAATTTGCAGAAAAAGGGAAAACAGATGATAGTGATATCGTCGATAAACATGAGAAAAAACCAGATTCAGAGGGGGTAAAAACACTGCTCAAAGAAGAGTTACTTGAAGCAAAAATTGATAGAGATGCAGAGGTTATTAAGACAGCAGAAGAATTACTTAAGCAATTAAAACCTGAAGAATTTGCCGCAGGTAAGTATAATATTAATGTTGGTGGTGATATTAAAGGAATGGTGGGAGATGGTACTTTTAAGGGAATTTCAGGAGATATTAGTGGTGGAAATATTAGTCAGAAGATTAATTAGTTGAGGATTATTTAGGAGGGAAATTTATGTCAATTACTGTTGAGGTAGAACTTAAAGATTTTCTAATTCAAATCAATCAAAAGTTAGACAATCTTCAAAAAGATGTTACTGATATTAAGATTGAACTTAGTGAAGTTAAAGGTGAAATTAAGCTTCTGGAGGTAAAAATTGATGGTGTCGAGAAGCGTCTGGAGGAAAAAATTGATGGTGTCGAGAAGCGTCTAGAGGAAAAAATTGATGGTGTCGAGAAGCGTCTAGAGGAAAAAATTGATGGTATTGAGAAGCGTCTAGAGGGAAAAAATGATGGCGTAGAAAAGCGCTTAGAGAATCAAGAGTTTGTCAGTCGAGGGATTTTAGTCGCTTTAATTGTAACGATTTTAGGCGGTTTGGCTAAATTGTTTGGTCTAGTAGGAAGTCCTTAAAGATTTCTAGTTTTAAAACTGCAATTTAAAGTTAACTTTAAGAGAATAATTTTGGGGTAGCAAAAATGACTGATAAAAGTTATTATTCAGAAATAGGGGGTGATGTTAAAGGTCTTATTGGTGATGGTGAATTTAAGGGAATTGCGGGTGATATTAGTGGGGGTGTAATCAATCAATATATTATCACCCAAAAGTCAGGAGTTGAGATTCAGTCTCAAACTTTAATTACGGGTTCACCTTATTTGGGTTTAAGGAAGTTTGAGGTAGATGATAAGGATAGGTTTTTTGGGCGAGATAATTGGATTATTGAGTTAACCGATTATTTAAAGCAAAAGAATGTTTTACTGCTTTTAGGTGCGTCGGGAAGTGGTAAGTCTTCTCTAGTTCAAGCGGGTTTAATTCCTAAGTTAAAGGATAATTTTGGCGCAAATAAATTGGTTAATTTAACTTTTGTTCCTGATGTTAATCCCTTTGAGTCTTTTTATGGTTGTCTTTTGGCAAATAGATATAAACAATCCCAAGCGAAATTAGCACAAGCTGTTAAAGAAGAGACTTTAATTAATGTGGTTGAAGGATTAAAAAATAATTCTGATTTATGGTTTATTTTTATTGACCAATTTGAGGAATTATTTACTCGTACACCGAAGACGGAAAGAGATATTTTTATTAAAAGTTTGATTAAATTAATTGAAAATGAAAATAATAATAATTTAGTTAAAATTGTGATGACGATGAGGGCGGATTTTTTAGATAAATTAAGTCCTTATCCCAGTTTAGGAAAAATCCATGATCAGTATAGCAAGATGTTAACGGATATGGACGAAAGTGAGTTAAGATTAGCTATTGCTGAACCGGCGGCGAGAAATGGGGTAATCTTTGAAAAGGGATTAATTAATCAAATTATTGCCGATTTTTATGAACAGGCTGGCTCTTTACCTCTGTTACAATATACGTTAGATTTATTGTGGGAAAAAGATCATATTCAAGAGCGGGTTTTAAATAATAAGATTTATCAAGAGATTGGTGGGGTAACGGGTGCGCTAGAAAAACAAGCGGATAAAATTTATAGTCAATTTAATGAACAGCAACGGAAAGCAGCAGAGGAAATTTTTCTAGAGTTAATTAGTTTAGAAGGGGAAAAAGCGGTTAGCAGAAGGGCGGATAAATCGAGTTTTGAACAGGAGGAAATGCAAAGGGAAGTTCTCTATCAATTAATAGATAATCGTCTTTTGGTGAGTAAGGGAGAAGACGGGAAAGCAACGGTTGAGGTGGCACATGAAGAATTGTTGCGGTGTTGGCAAGTGTTACAGGATTTAATTCGAGAAAAAGAGGAGATAATTGTTCTGAGAAGTCGTTTATATGCTGATGCTAAACAGTGGGATGATTTACAGAAGCAAGATGCAGTAAAAGCGAGTAGTGAGCTTTGGGGAGGTTCTAAGTTAGCCAAAATTGTTGAGTTTCAAAAGAATAATTCTCTGCCTAATTTAGATACTGTGGCGATAGAGTTTATTAAGGCGAGTATTAGTCAAGCAGAACGACAAAAAAATGAAAAAATTAGAACAGCGCGAAGGATTGCGGCGGGTTCCTTGGTAGCGGTGGTGATTAGTACGGGATTGGGTTTGATGGCGTGGAATGAGAAAAAACAAGCAGAATATAATCAAGCAGAGTCTCTGGGTAGATATTCTTTGTCTCTATTTAATGAGCATAAAGAATTGGAAGCTTTTGTGCAAGCGATTAAAGCAGGAAAAATCCTGCAAAATCAACGCACAACCAACTCAGAGGTAATGAATGCTTTGCAAACAGTTCTTGCCGAAAGAAGGGAATATAATCGCTTAGAAGGACATCATGGCGAAATCACGAGCATCAGTATTAGCCCCGACAGCAAGATATTAGCTTCTGGGAGTTCGGATTACACTATTAAACTCTGGGATCTAGAGACTGGAACTGAAATCAATACCCTTATGGGTCATCATGGCGCAGTCAATAGTGTTAGTTTTAGCCCCGACGGCAAGATTTTAGCTTCTGGTAGTTATGACAAGACTATCAAACTCTGGCATTTAGAGACAGGCAAGGAAATCCTTACCCTTAAGGGACATTATGATCAAGTCACTAGCACTAATTTTAGCCCCGATGGCAAGACTTTGGCCAGTGGTAGTTATGACAAGACTATCAAACTCTGGAATTTAGAGACAGGCAAGGAAATCCGCACCCTCAAGGGGCATGATAGCTGGGTTAGGAGCGTTAATTTTAGCCCCGACGGTAAGACTTTGGCTTCTGATATTGGTGAGAACACTATCAAACTCTGGAATGTAGAGACAGGCAAAGAAATCCGTACCCTCAAGGGGCATAATAACGGGGTCACTAGCATTAGTTTCAGCCCCGACGGCAAGACTTTGGCTAGTGGTGGTGACTTAACCATCAAACTCTGGAATGTAGAAACCGGTAAAGAAATTCGCACTCTCAAGGGGCATAATTGGGGAGTCTCTAGCGTTAGTTTTAGTCCCGATGGCAAGACTTTGGCCAGTGGTAGTGCCGATAAGACAATTAAGCTATGGAATCTAGAGACAGGCTCTCAACTCTTCACCCTTAAGGGATATGATGATCGGGTTAATAACGTTAGTTTTAGTCCCGACGGCAAGACTTTGGCGAGTGGTAGTGGACAGACAATTTCACTATGGAATCTAGAGACAGAAACTGAAATCCGCACCCTTAAGGGGCATGATATAGGAGTCGAGAGCGTTAGTTTTAGCCCCGATGGCAAGACCTTAGCTTCTGGTAGTGGCGATTTCACCATCAAACTCTGGAATCTAGAGACAGGTAAGGCAATTCGCACCCTCAAGGGGCATGATAATCGTGTCAATACCGTTAGTATTAGCCCTGATGGCAAAACTTTAGCTTCTGGCAGTGATGACGACACCATCAAATTCTGGAATCTAGAAACAGGAACCCAACTCTTCACCCTTGAGGTTAAAAAGCTTGATAACTCAGTCAATAAAATCACTAGCGTTAGTTTTAGCCCCGACGGTAAGATATTGGCATCTGGTAGTTGGCAGACAATCTTAATCTTGGATCTAGAAGCAAAAAACCTAATCCTCATCCCTCCGGGGGATAATAGCTATGTTTCTAGTGTTAGCTTTAGCCCCGACAGCAAAATATTGGCTTCTGGTATTGGTGATGACGGCATCAAACTCTGGAATGTAGAGACAGGCAAAGAAATACGGGCTCTCCAAGGGCATAATAGCTGGGTTAGTGAGGTTAGTTTTAGCCCCGATGGTAAAATCTTGGCCTCTGGTAGTGGTGACGACACTATCAAACTCTGGAATGTAGAGACAGGCAAAGAAATAAGCACCCTCAAGGGACATCATAGAGAGGTTTATAGCGTTAGTTTTAGTCCCGATGGTAAAATCTTGGCTTCTGGTAGTGCCGACAACACTATCAAGCTCTGGAGTGTAGAAACTGGCAAGGAAATACGCACTCTCAAGGGGCATGATAACTATGTCTATAGTGTTAGTTTTAGTCCAGACGGTAAGACCTTAGCTTCTGGTAGTGAAGACGGCACAATCAAACTGTGGAATGGAAGCAATGGTTGGGGTTTAAGTGATTTAATGAGGCGTAGTTGCGATTGGGTGCGGGCTTATTTGCACAATCCTAATTCTGGTGTCAGGGAGGAGGATAGGGGTTTGTGTGATGGGATTGGGGGTAAATCGTCAGTATCAGGATTTTGAGGATTAGAGGATTTTCAGGATGCTCAATCTTAAAAGATTGTCAGGAGTTTCCAAGTAAATAATCCAGTTAATCCTAAAATCCCGTTAATCTTGGTTTAGACTTCTTTGTGAGGATACAGAAGGATTGTAGGGCGATGCAGAAGAGTTGTAGGACAATACAGAAAGATTGTAGGACAATGCAGGACTTAAACGCTTTAATGGGGCGTAGTTGCGATTGGGTGCGGGTTTATTTGCACAATCCTAATTCTGGCGTTAAGGAGGAGGATAGACATTTGTGTGATGGGATTGGTGAGGAGAAGTGATAATATAGTTAGGGTCTGCTGAATAAATCTAAAAACCTTGTTGGATAAGACTTTTGGACTTTTTTCCCCTCAAAAAGTGCCAGCCATTGCGGGGATCGGGGGAAAATTCAGGTACTTTTTCCCTGAAAATTAGGTAGTTGACCACCTCAAAACTGGT
>NZ_JADBSZ010000302.1:0-23321 GCF_020246425.1 Microcystis sp. M079S1 | reverse complement strand
CCTCTGCTCTTTCTTCTTCTTTAAGAGCTTTTTGTAAGTTTTTCTTTTCTTCTAAGTCTAGGAAATCTTTGGCTGGCATAAGTAGGATTTTTCTCAAGTTACTATTTCTATTTTAGGTGGTTTAAGTGCGTTTTAGCTTAATAGTAACCGGGTGATTACAAATCCCGAAACCTGTAATCGCGGAATTTATACACAATTTTGCGGCTATTTCTATACCTGTAAGAGCCAAAAAATTCGTTAAACGTTTCAACTCAGGTCAGTTAGATGGCTAAGGTAGAAACCGAGGGAAGGAGGGGAAAGGTGGCAGCAATGGTGGCGATCGCCATACCCCTCTTTTGCCTGCTCGGCCCAATAGTTTACACTCAGACAGTGGAGCCCATTGTGCAAGTAGAACTCGATATATTTAGTGGTCGTCCCAATCCCCATTGGACTCTTAACGAGCGCGATAGTCAGGAACTACTCCAACGACTGCAGCGTTTGTCCCCTACCAACGCCGGTGAACCTAGTGGGAATTTGGGTTATCGAGGGGTGATCCTCAGTAATCCCAGAGGTGCGATCGCGGGATTCGAGTGGATCGTTTGTTCGGATGGATTAGTGGTCGGATACAAGGGAGACTCATCCCAGAAGTTTATCGATGCCAATCGTAACTTGGAACGTTGGTTAGTACAAACTGGTGAGACAACTTTCGGATCAGATATACTGCGCTCCCTCCGTCAAGAGTTCGGTGCTGATTTCTAGGCATATTTTTAGCTTTTCAAGAGTTAGTTGCCAGTATTTGATAAAAACTAGGGCTTGTGCCTCGACAAAAGTGCTGTCTTTAGATATCGTTTAAGACAGTTTCTGGGGGATGTGTGACGGTTTCTCCTGACATTCTGGTAAATTCCCCTTAGTTTTATATTTATGTACCTCCCATACCCGCTCTATCGATAGGAGACTATCTCTAGATTATGGTTCTCCCGGACTGGTTATGGCAAATTAGTAGTTTATTTGACTGACCTTGAAAGGGCTGCTCCTATATCTCTAGATTACGGTAATAGGATCGCCGACTTTAATTGTACCTATCTTTTCGGGGATGACATTTTCTCCGAACATGATGCCTCCAGGGAAACTGCGAAAAGTGCTTAAGGTTTTTAAAGGTTCTTGCTGGGGATTTCTCCTACCTGTTTCTTGATCGGTGGTGGTGATAATACAGCGACTACAGGGTTTAACTAGAGCATAATTTATCTCTCCAATTGTGATCTTTTGCCAACTACTTTCGCTAAAAGCTCGATCGCTACTAATAACAATATTAGTCCGAAAACGATTCATCGGCACTGGTGCAACTAAACGCCGATTTAAGTCCTCTAAAGAAGCAGTATTAGTTAATAAAATTGGATAACCATCGGCAAAGCTGACGGGAGTATGATCGTTCCCCGCATAGCGAGAATTCGCAGGACGTGGATAATCAGGAGATTGTCGCACTAAACGACAAGGAATGTCGAGAATTTTCTCGAACCATTCGGCAATTTCATCCCCTTGATCCATGGCTATGGTTTGAGATTCCCAGATTTGAACCGCTCTTTTTTCTCCTGTAAAATTAGGCTGAAAAGTCAGGGAATCTTGAGATGTTTTCAGAGAAAGTTTATCTCCTGTAATCGTGACAGAAACGGTGGCTAACTGCGGATATTCTCTTTGGGTGATAAATTTACCCTTGCCATCCACTAACATCATTTCCCGATCCCAGAGTAAACCTTTAGGAGTTACTTCAGCTTGGGATAATTGAATACCTCGACAGGATTTAATCGGGTAGATATAGAGATCAGTAACCTGCATTTTCTTTCAGTATTTCTACATATTTTTTTGCCACATCTTGCCAAGTCCAGAGATTAATTTTATTGGGGATATCTTCGGGTAACAAGCGAGGAATTGGATTGAGGATAAATTGTTCTAAGCAATTGGCTAAACTGTCCGCATCTCCCCTAGGATAGAATTGCACTCTTTCAGGACAATTATATAATTCCACCTGTTCTTGAAACACTTCTAAATCGGAAGCAATAACGGGAATACCTTGTAAAATGGCTTCCGCTATTGCTAATCCAAAACCTTCGTATTTTGAGGGAAATACCACACAGGAACAGGTTTGATAATAAAATTGTAAGGTTTTATAGTCTTGATAACCTAATCCCTTGATGTGACTCTGGAAAATTTCTTGATTTTCCTGATAAAGTTGGGTACATTCGGCGAGATAGTCTTGGTATTCTTGGGTTTTGGATTGTTGAGATAATTGCAGATTTCCACTAACTAGATTATCGGTTTCTTTACCGATGAAAACTATTTGAAATTTTAAACCTTGTTTCGCTAGTTTAATGGCTGCTTTGAGCAAAGTCAGATGATCTTTGTAGATACCAAAGGAGGAGGGAAAATAAAAATTAACTAGCTCACTTTTGACTAAATCACTCTTGGGATTAGACTGCTCGATAAGTCCTGCTAAGGGTACAGCTTTTAACTTACTAGCATAGGTAGCATTGGGAAAAACTTTTAAAACATCGTCTTTAGTTTTTTGGGAAATCGTGAACAGTAGATCAGCCCGATCTAACCATTCTTTTAAGACTTCATTGTAGGGTTCTTGATAGGATTCTGAGTAGGTTAAGGGAGCAAATTGCCAAAACACATCATAAATAATGCCACTTAAAGTAACCTTGACATTGGGGGGAGAAATCCGATTAGTCATCCCATACAAACAATGATCAGCTTGGTAACGCTTGATAATCTGATTAATTCTTGCTTCTAGGCGTAAAAGTTCAATTCTACGAGAGAAAAGACGATGAATATAAGTCAGTCTTAGGGTTTTATAAAAATTCGCTATAAGACCATAAAAATAGATTAATTTTGTCTCAAAACTTTTCGGATAAAAAGCGAAATCCTCGTAGATAATTTTATCGGAATCGGGCATTAAAGACTTAAAATATTCAATATCATTACGGGGAAGTACGATAATAATTTGTTCGACGTATTCTAATAAGCTAGGTATTAAAGAGATAATGACTCTTTCTACTCCTCCTTTGCGATAAAACACGATCGGGATGACAATTTTCATAGATTTCCTTGTAGATGGCTGGCAATAAAAAGATTGATTTTTGACATGAACCCATTATATGATAGGCTCGAATTGTTTTACTGAGTCGATAAATCGAGTTAAATTCAAGCAACTAAGACTCTATCACCCATCGCCCCTATTTTCCCTCGATCTTGGAGAAAAAGAGTGTCACAAGCTACTCCATCCCTACAATCTAATCTCAAACAATGGCTACGAGCCAGCGCACCTTCCCTATTTAAAATTAAACAGCGTTTGAGTACCCGTCGTTGGCCGAAAAAATCGATCGTTATTTACACAGAAAAATATCGTCCCATGCTTCCGGCGGAAATTTGGCAACGCGGGGCCAGTGGCACCCAGGCATCGGTGGCTTTTTTAGCGCAAGAATGGACGAAATGCGGCTATAAAGTGACGATTTTTGGCAATTGTGAGGGTATGGAAGGGGAACAGGACGGTATTCGCTATGTTAATTATTACCAGATGAATTGGCAGGATCACTTTGAGACATTGGTGATCTCTCGTCATCCCACCTATTGCCGTCCGGGTACCAAGGCAGAACGAATTTTTTTTGATTGGCACGATATTAAAGTGCCGGCAGACTCCTATACCCCGGAAATTTTGGCTAGATATGACAAAATTTTCTGTAAAAGCCAATATCAACGGGATTTACTGGATTTCTGTGCCGATAATCAATGTCCGATTGTTCCTAATGGTATCGATACTTCCCTTTTGGCTATAAGTGAGACGGTGCCGGAAAGTGACTATCTTCCCTATCGTCTAGTCTATGCCTCTCGTTATTATCGCGGCCTAGAGTCGATGTTAAAGCATGGCTGGCCGATTATCAAGGCGGCAATTCCCGCAGCCGAGTTACATCTCTACTATGGTTTTACTAAACGGGATGGCAGTGGCGATCGCAAGGAATGGCGCGATAATTTAATCGCTTTGATTAAAGCTAGTCCGGGGGTAGTTGATCGCGGAATGATGGGTTATCGTCAACTAATCGAGGAAAAAGCTCGCTCTGCTATTCATTACTACGGTTGCACCTATCGTGAGATCGATTGTATTTCTGTGCGCGAGTCAGCAGTGGTAGGCTGTCTGCCAGTGGTGACGGATTTTGCCGTTTTTCGAGAAAAAGACTACTGTGTGAAAGTGCCGGGGGAAGTAACCGATCCGGCTACTCAGGAAGCTATAGCCTGGAAAATCGTCGAATTACTGAAAAATCCCCAGCTTTTAGCCCAAGAGCGCCAAAGATGTCGTCAAATTGCCCTAACTGACACTTGGGAGCGATCGGCCGCCGCTTGGTTAGATGTGATTGAAAAGGAGTCTCCGAGCCAGTAGATTGTTTACTCAGACTGGAAAACTGACCTTTTCGCTTAATAAGTGCCTAAATTAGGGATTTTAAGGGGAAGTACGCCCTTGAAATCTCACTTATGCGGGATATCTATGAGCATTTCCTCTAAAACCCTGGCTACGCTTAGGATTAAGTCTTCGCGATCGGGTGCGGCGATGATTTGCAAACCTAAAGGTAGCCTGGATGAACGTTTAATCGGCAAAGAAAGGGCTGGTAAACCGATAAAAGAAAAAGGTTGGGTGAATCTGCCTAAATTAGGTCTAATTAATAGCTCTTGCCCGTCAATAATCATTTTTTCTACTCCTAACGGTGGCGCAATACAGGGAATCGTCGGGGTGAGAATAATATCGACTTCGGTGAAAATCTCTCGCAGACGATCGCGATACCAACGGCGAAAACGTTGAGCCTGTAAATACCAGCTAGAGGGAATTAATGCCCCCGCCAAGAAGCGATCCCGGGTTGCGGGGTCAAAATCCTCTAATCTGGTCTGTAAACGCGGTAAATGCCAATTTGCCCCCTCAGAAGCGGTAATTATATAGGCGGCTGCTCTGGCGCGGGTGGTTTCGGGAATGGTGATTTTTTGGCTCACTCCTAAACGTTCGGCGATCGCTGTCACCACCTCGAATACTTCCGGTTCGGCTCCCTGCTGAAAATAATCATCGGCAAGGGCTATTTTTACGCCCTCTAAGCCATTTAAAGGAGCTTTAAGGTTATTTTTGGCAAAAAGACCCCAAATAGCCGTCATATCCGCCACATTGCCGCTAAAAAATCCCAGATGGTCTAAACTACTAACGAACAAAAATAGGCCCTGACGGGATACGCGCCCAAAGGTGGGTTTTAGCCCCACCACGCCACAGCAAGCGGCGGGAACCCTCACCGAACCATTAGTATCGGAACCGAGGGCGAGAGGCACTAAATTAGCGGCAACGGCAGCGGCGGAACCGCCAGAGGATCCCCCCGAGACGCGACTAGGATCGCGGGGGTTGGGAGTGGCTCCATAATGGGCATTTTCGGTGACAAAACCGTAGGCGTACTCATCCATATTGGTCGCCCCCACCAAAACTGCCCCGGCCGCTTCTAGGGTTTGAATAGCGATCGCATCTTGTCCAGCGGCAGGGTGATCTCGATTGATTTTGGAACCGGCAAGGGTGACAATACCCTTGATATCAAAGAGATTTTTGACGGCGAAGGGGACTCCTGCCAAGGGGCCGATGGATTGCCCCTTGGCGATCGCTAGATCGATTTTTTGGGCTTGAGCGAGGGCTCTAGGGTGTAAAATGTCGGTAAAGCAATTTAAATGGCGATTTTTCGCCTCTATCTCCGCTAAAGTCCGATTAATAACTTCTAAGGCGCTAGTTTGACGATTTTGGATCGCTCGAGCTAAATCGCTCACAGAAATAGTCATGGTTCAAAGCTGAGGGCGCTTTCCCCGTCATCCTCTAAGGGAAATTCTGTCACTAAACTGGCGATTTCTTGCAAGCGTTGCCAGTTTTCAACCACAGAATTTAAATAGCGATCGGGAATGGTTAAATCAAGGATTTTCGCTACGATTATAACGTATTCTTCTGGGTTATTCATAGATTTCGTTCTGACTAGAGTGAAGGAGATAAAGAGTTGCTTGAAAGCAGCGCGCAGGAATAAAATCGACACCTAGTTAAGCTGTGAAAATTGCTAGGATATAAGAGAAAATCTCCTGTAAATACAATAGCTATCCCTAGGGAGGAAGTATAACTTAAATTTGTTCTTGACCACCGACTCCCTAGGATCATAACCTGAGATATGATCCTAGAACTGTATATTGAGATATTTTCCTCCCCTTCACCCCCCGATTAAATTAAACTTATAAGTAGGGAGGCACAATTATTTGTAGGATGGGTTAGCAGTAGCGTAACCCATGCGGGCGTTGGGTTTCATTCTTCAACCCAACCTACGTTCATCTTATATTTAATTCCACCCACCTACTTATATGACCAAAAACAAGAGGTAACAAGCCTCCCCTTTCAAGAGAATGAAAATTAAAAGCTACTGAAGACTGCTGGTAGTCACTGATAACTGATAACTGATAACTGATAACTGATAACTGATAACTGATAACTGATAACTGATAACTGATAACTGATAACTGATAACTGAAATGACCATCTTACAAGACGAAAAACTCCTCTTTACTCCCGCAATACCCCACAGTGATGCCCTTAGAACTATTTTTGCCTTTCCTAATCAGTATTCCGTGGGTATAACCAGTTTAGGTTATCAAATTGTTTGGGCAACTTTAGCCCTGCGATCGGATATACAAGTTAGTCGTTTATTTACGGATTTTCAAGAATCTTTACCCCGTTATCCCGAATTAGTCGGCTTTTCCTTTTCTTGGGAATTAGACTATGTTAATATCCTCTCGCTGTTAGAATCTTTAGAAATTCCTTGTCACAGTCATCAACGGCAAGATAGGCAAGCGATAATTTTCGGAGGTGGTCCAGTTTTAACCGCTAATCCCGAACCTTTTGCCGCTTTTTTTGATGTAATTTTATTGGGAGATGGTGAAAACTTAATTGCTGATTTTATTAATGCCTATCAAGAGGTGAGAAACGCCGATCGCCCGACGAAACTCAGTCATTTGGCCCAGGTTCCGGGGGTGTATGTTCCTAGTTTATATACCGTTAATTATGACAGTCCAGAAGGTGAGATTAGGGCAATTCTACCCATAGATAATAATGTTCCTGCCTTTGTTAGTAAACAAACCTATCGCAGTAGTACCCTTTCAGCTTCTACGGTGGTGACAAAACAAGCGGCATGGGAGAATATTTATATGGTAGAGGTGGTGCGAAGTTGTCCAGAAATGTGCCGTTTTTGTTTAGCTAGTTATCTAACTTTACCCTTTCGTACCGCTAGTTTAGAATCTCTAATTCCCGCCATTGAAAAAGGTTTAAAAGTGACCGATCGCCTGGGTTTATTAGGTGCTTCCGTCAGCCAACATCCTGAATTTGAAACCTTACTTGATTATCTTTTTCAACCAAAATTTGAGGGAGTTAGACTCTCGATCGCTTCAGTTAGAACTAATACCGTCACGGAAAAATTAGCTAGAATTTTATCCCTAAGAGACAGCAAATCAATTACTATTGCCGTAGAAAGTGGTTCCGATCGCTTGCGGGAAATTATCAACAAAAAGTTAGCCAATGATGAAATTATCCAAGCTGCTATTAATGCTAAAGCGGGCGGTTTAAAAGGGATAAAACTCTATGGTATGGTGGGAATACCGGGAGAAGAAACCGAAGATATTGCGGCAACTGTGGAAATGTTAATAGCCTTAAAAAAAGCCGCCTCTGGACTGCGAATTTCTTTCGGTTGCAGCACCTTTGTGCCTAAATCCCATACTCCTTTTCAGTGGTTTGGAGTTAATAAAATGGCCGAAAAAAGATTAAAATATCTAGAGAAACAATTAGGTAAACAGGGCATAGAATTTCGACCAGAAAGTTATAATTGGTCAGTGATTCAAGCCCTATTATCTAGAGGTGATCGCCGCTTAACTTCCCTGTTAGAATTAACCCGTGGCTACGGTGATTCTTTAGGCAGTTATAAACGGGCTTTTAAGGAACTAAAAGGACAAATTCCTCCTCTAGATTATTACGTCCATCAACAATGGCGTTTAGAACAGGTTTTACCCTGGAGTCATTTACACGGTCCTTTATCCTCAAATGTTTTGGTAAAACATTTAGAAGATTCCCAAACAAAAAGGTAAAGTATCCCCAATAAGCTAAGACGCATTTAAACAATGTCTTGACTATCAGACACCAAATGAGGTATTCTATCAAGGTAGATCGGATATTGGTGCCATTCAGACTTGAATTAGCCCTATTAAAAACAAAAAAATGTTACTTATATTAACTAAAAATCTCGATTAAACCATTAATTTAATCTTAGTTGATCAGCCCATGAGCCAGAAAAATGAGACCGTTACCCTGCTTTTAGCCCTGCTGATTACCCTAATATTTTTTGGGGCTGGTGGTTGGTGGTTATATAATCGTTTTCAAGGAAAAAATAACCCAACCAATCTTTCTAACATCGAGAAAATATCACCAGGGCAAAAATCGGTATCGGCACAAGCAAGATTTAGTCAAGGGGAAAAATTGTTAATAGTTGAAGGTGCTTCTTCTGACAAACAAGCCGCCATACAGGCTATCGGAAAAGGAGACTTTCAGCAAGCAGTTTACCTCCTAGAAAAATCCCTGCAAACTAATCAAAATGATCCCGAAGCTCTCATCTACTTAAATAACGCCCGTATTGGTCAAGCTAAGTCCTATACTATCGCCGTTTCCGTGCCAATTGGGAGCAATGTCAACACCGCCCTAGAAGTTTTACGAGGAGTTGCCCAATCTCAAAATCAAATCAATCAAACTGGAGGAATTAATGGCACTCCTTTAAAAGTTCTCATTGCTGATGATGCTGATCATCCCGAAATTGCCGCTCAAATTGCCCAAAAATTAGCGGCTGATAACAGCATTTTAGGAGTAGTAGGACACACTAGCAGTGACACCTCTTTAGCCGCAGCTGCTATCTATCAAAAAGGGGGATTAGTAATGATTTCCCCCATCAGTACCTCAGTTAAACTCTCCAATTTTGGTGACTATATCTTTCGTTCTGTTCCCAGTGATTTTGTGGCGGCACGGGCATTAGCCGAATCTAGCTTGCAAAAAAATCCTAACGTCAAGGCAGTGGTATTTTTTAACTCCCAAAGTAATTATAGTCAATCCCTAAAATCTGAATTTATCACCGCTTTAGGATTAGGAGGAGGTCAAGTGGTGAGTGAATTTGATCTATCTTCCCTGACTTTTACCCCTTCTAAAAGCCTCCAACAAGCTCAACAGGAGGGAGCAAATCTAATCGCCCTTCTTGGGGATAGTGGTACCCTAGATAAGGCTTTGCAGGTGGTTCAAATCAATGGTCAAAAATTACCGATTGTGGCGGGTGATGACGTTTATAGCCCCAAAACTCTGGATGTAGGCGGAAAAAATGCCCTGGGCATGGTTGTGGCTGTCGCTTGGCATTTGGGGGCTAATCCGAATAGTCCTTTTGTGAATAATTCCCGCCAATTGTGGCAAGGAGACGTAAATTGGCGCACGGCCACCGCCTATGACGCTGCTCAGGCTTTAATCGCTGGAATTAAGGCAGAATCTAGCCGCGAGGGAGTTCAACAGGCGTTAAGAAGCAGTGATTTTTCTGTTCCCGGGGCGACTAATCCAGTGCGATTTTTACCCTCTGGCGATCGCAATCAATCCGTGCAATTAGTGGTAGTTAAACCCGGTTCTCGTTCTAGTTTTGGGGTAGATTTTGTGCCAATTTCTCGATAAAATGACAACTAAATCAAGATGAATTATAAGTAATTATTTATAATTAAATTGAAGATAGATTTGGCCTATGATCCCCCCTGCCCCCCTTGATAAGGGGGGTGCCGATCCCCCCTTAATCCCCTCTTAATAAGGGGGGTGTCTGACAACTTTTAGCACCTACCTACTTATGTTAGAAACTCCCCCTAAATATTCAGTTCTCGGTTTACCGGTTCATCTTCTCGATAACTACAGTCGTTGGTTAATTGATCGCACCTATCAAGGTTTTGGTTCCCACGTTGTCACTCTTAATGCAGAAATGGCAATGTTAGGGGAAAATGATGCCAAAGTAGCCCAAGTTATTCGGGAAGCAGATTTAGTTATTCCCGACGGCGCCGGGATTGTCATTTACTTAAAATTAAGGGGTAAAAAACAACCCCGCTGCCCCGGTATTGAATTATCAGAATCCTTAATTACTGAGTTAGGAATGCAGGGAGAAAGTTTTCCTATTGCTTTTTTTGGTGGTAAACCGGGGATTACTGAACAAGCGGCAAGTAATTGGCAAAAAAAGATACCTAATATCCGTATTCTGACTAACCACGGTTATCTATCCTCCCAGGAAATGTCCGATTGGATTGAGGTGTTAAAAGATCAACAACCGCGGTTAATTTTAGTTGGTTTGGGAGTACCCCGACAAGAATATTGGATTAGGGAACATCGATATCTCTGTCCCCAAGCTATCTGGGTAGGTGTGGGGGGCAGTTTTGATATCTGGTCCGGGACAAAAATCCGCGCCCCTCGCTTTTTCTGTGACAATAATTTAGAGTGGTTGTATCGACTCTATCAGGAACCTTGGCGCTGGAAAAGAATGTTAGCTTTACCTAAGTTTTTCTGGCGCTCTCTTTTTTATTCCTAGTAATAGCTTAGTATAAATTCTTTTCGATAAAGGCAATCACTCGCTCTAATCCTTCCCGTGTTTTCAAGTTGGTGAAGATAAAGGGTTTATCCCCGCGCATCTTTTTTGCATCTCTATCCATCACCCCTAAATCTGCCCCCACCATCGGGGCTAAATCTATTTTATTAATTACCAATAGATCCGATTTGGTGATACCCGGTCCCCCCTTGCGAGGAATTTTATCTCCGGCTGCCACGTCAATCACATAGATGGTTAAATCTACTAATTCGGGGCTAAAGGTTGCCGCTAAATTGTCACCACCACTTTCCAGAAAAATTAACTTTAAGTTAGCAAATTTTCTCTCTAACTGTTCAATGGCAACTAAGTTAATTGAGGCATCCTCGCGAATAGCTGTATGGGGACATCCTCCCGTTTCTACTCCTAAAATTCTTTCCGGGGCTAAAGCTTGCGATCTCACTAAAAATTGGGCATCTTCTTGAGTATAAATGTCATTGGTGACTACGGCGATCGGATATTGATCCCGCAAATTTTTACACAGGGCATCGAGCAGGGCTGTTTTTCCTGAACCCACCGGACCGGCAATTCCCACGCGCAAGCAAGACATAGTTTTTTCGGGAAAAAGTGAAAAGGAAAGGGTTAAAAATTTTGGGGCTATCCGATAGAAAAAAGAGGGGTTCGCAGGGCGACACGGATTCCCATTATAATAAAAGGTTAACACAAATCTGAGAATTTGTCAAGTCTTTTTGTCAATAAATTTGGGGAAATCATCGGCAAAAAGATCACCAAAAGTCAGTGATTTGGTAGCCAAAATCCGTTAACATCTGCCTAAATAGGGGCAAACTTAAACCGATAACATTACTGTGACATCCCTCCAATCTTTCCACGAATAAACCCCCCTTTCCTTCTAAGGCAAAACAGCCGGCACATTTGAGGGGTTCTTCGGTGTCAACGTAGGCAATAATTGTTTCATCGCTGATATTGGCAAAGTGAACTTTAGTAATCCCACAACGAGTCAAGGTTTGATGATTAACTCGATCAATTAAAGCATGACCTGTATAGAGTACACCCACCTGACCGCGCATTTTTTGCCAACGATCAATCGCTTCTGATTTATCCTTGGGTTTGCCATAGACTTCCCCCGCTACTTCTAAGACGGAATCACAACCAAGAATTAATCCTGTATCAAATTGGGGGGCGATCGTTTGCGCTTTACATTGGGCTAAAGTTTGGACAAGATGGAGAGTATCATCAGCATTAATTGTCGATTCATCAAAGTTACTCACCCGCACAATCGGATCGATTCCGATCATTTGTAATAGTTTTTTACGCGCAGGAGAAGCGGAAGCAAGAATCAAGGGAATGGACATAATTTTTAAAGTAAACAAGATAGAAGACAGTTAGGTAGGGTGGGTTAGGCAATGACAAATTATTAGACTTAATTATCAATTTATCTATTTGCCGTAACCCACCATCAGTTATCAGTTTTTTAGCTATTTCTGCTAGAATTGGCAGGATTTTCGGGGGGTAAATAACGATCTAAAATCTCAACCATGCGTGATTCTCTTTCTTCAATTTTGTCAAATCGATTGTAAAAATCTGACTGAACCTCATAAAAATCCGACATCGATCGAGTTAATTGTCCTAGCAGTTGATAAAGTCCCCGTCTGTCTTTTTCCCATTCTTTTTTAGACTCAGCAAGACTATTAGTTAACGCTTCGATCGATTTGGCGTTAGAATTAGCGATCGCTCTAGTTTCTTTTAATCCCTGATTGGTTTCCTGTAGTCCTAATTTAATCTCCTGTAATCCTAATCTAATCTCCTGTAGTCCTGATTTAATCTCGCGTAGTTCTGTTAGGGTAGTTTCAGCAAGAGATTCGATTCTATCTAGTCTATTTTCTTCCGAGTTACTCATATTCAGTTATCAGTTATCAGTTATCAGTTATCAGTTACCAGTTATCAGTTACCACTTTCTTACTGATTACTGGTAACTGATTCAGTAAGTAATCTCAATTAATTGTTAGATAGTGGGACAGGCTTCTGGTTCTTTATATGTTATCTTTAATTATAACCGGCTACCTAGTTGATGATAGGTGGTGCGTTACGACGGATTTTTACCTTTAAGTCAAAACAGGAATTTTTGCCGTCTAACGCACCCTACATTTTACTATTGCCTATTGCCAGTGGTGCGTTACGACGGATTTTTACCTTTAAGTCAAAACAGGAATTTTTGCCGTCTAACGCACCCTACATTTTACTATTGTCTGTTGCCAGTGGTGCGTTACGACGGATTTTTACCTTTAAGTCAAAACAGGAATTTTTGCCGTCTAACGCACCCTACATTTTACTATTGCCTATTGCCAGTTTCCCTAACTAACCGAGAAAGAATCAACGATAGTTTCAAAGAGTTCTTGAATTTGCGTCCAACGTTTTTGGGAAGTGGAAAGATTAAAAGAATAGAGTTTATGATTATTAACCGTGACGCTGGCCAGATTATGACGTTCTTGGCCGTTGGGTAATTTAACTTGATATTCGAGGATATAATAATCTTGGCCGTCGATTTGATGGGATTCTGAGCGAATTAATTCTACTTCCTTATCGAGATTGGGGTTAAGACTGTTATTTTTCAGGAGACGATAGCCAACTTCCGAGGGAGTACCTAAATCTGTTAAGGTTTTATTGTCGGGGACGGGGTTAATAATAACGCTTAAATTTTCGCTAGTTTCGATCAGGTCATGAAAAACCACATCTACTCCTGCAACTTTTTTCACATCCACCTGCGTCCAACCCTTAGGATATAAAAATTGATAGCCTTGGCTGCCACTGGTGTATCCTTGCAGTCCAGCGATGGGAGTTGCACAAGCGGTGAAGAGGAGGGTGGTAATTAGGAGGAAAGTCGCCAAAAGAGATTTAATCATGATATTTTGACCTGTAAGTAGGGCTGTTTAATTTTACCTTGAATTGTTTAGGTGAACGGATTATGAAAATTAAGAAAAAATTGACAATTATTATAGCTATAGCGACTTTTTTACTGACTATCTCTCCCCTAAGCGCTCAAACTACCGCTAACCCCGTGAAAGCTGTAGAATTTTATAATCGGGGGGTGGATCGTTTAACCGCAGGGGATTACTCAGGGGCGATCGCAGATTTTACTCAAGCTCTACAATTAGAACCCAAGGATGCCGATGCTTACTATAATCGCGGCTATGCGGAGTTAGTTCTCGGCCAGTACGAGCGAGCGATCGCAGATTATACCCAGGCCTTGACAATCAACCCCAATTATGTTAATGCTCTCGGTAATCGTTGTTATGTGCATTATCTGACGAAAAAATACGAGGCAGCCGTGGAAGATTGCACAAAAGCGATCGCTTTAAACGGAAATTTTGCTGATTTCTTTATTTATCGCGGTAATGCTAAGGATGACTTAGGTAAACACCTAGAAGCGATCGAGGATTACACAAAAGCTTTGAGTTTACAGGGAACTAGAGGACAGGATCGCATTTTCTATAATCGCGCCCTGTCCTATAACCGAGCCGGACAGCAGGAAATGGCTTTAAGGGACTATAATGAGAGTCTGAAAATCAATGCTAATTTTGCCGAAGCGTACCACAATCGGGGTTTGACCTATTATAAATTGGGAAACAGGGAAAAAGCGATCGCTGATTTAGAGGAGGCGGCCCGTCTAGCGTTATCTCAGGGTAAACAGGGGACTGCGGCTAAGTCTCAGTCAGCAGTGGCATTAATTCAGGGTCAAAAGCCTTAAAATAGGGAGTAGTTGTGATATTAGCGGTAAAGAGGAGTGAAAGGGGCTAAATCGCAACTACGAGGGACTAAATTTTAGCCAGCTTGAGATGCGTAAAAAGCGACGGCTAACAGTCCACCGACAAGTGTGATCGCAGCAACGCCCCAGAAAAGATAATTACGTTGTTGCGATTTAGTCGGGGGAGCCGCTTGATAAACTTTCGGTTCGGCGGCGAAATTATTTAAGCGTCCACCTTCTTCATTTGTATAAGGCATAATCAAAACCTCAAATATGACAATTTTTCAGGAAAAAAATCCTCTTATTACAATACTACAACATATTAGTAACCGGGTCGGGGATGTTTGAAATTCCGACGGGGATAACAATTCTTAGTCTGGGGGTAACTGCCGGACTCTGCTACTTTTATTGGCGATCGCATTTTCAATCCTTGAAAATGCGAAAACAAGTTAAAAAAAGTCAATCATAGCAAATCCGTTTTTAAGTAGTTGGACAAAAGTAAAGTTAACTGTGGGGTAAGGAGTCGGTCGTCAGGAGTCGGTCGTCAGTAAGAATTGCGGCAATTTACATTTCTTAAGATAGACAACAGAATTTATGTCCGACTACTTAATACTATAATAATGATCCTTGAATATAAGTATTGCTTCTTTCTTTTTTAAATCTTTTAAATCTCTCTGCAGCTATCTCGCAATAGTCTGGTCGAATTTCAAAACCCACAAAAATTCTTCCTAATCCCAAGGCCGCTATTCCTGTAGAACAAGAACCGGCAAAGGGATCAAGAATTATTTCTACCGGATTAGATGAAGCTTGTATAATTCTCTCGACAATTGCTAAAGGAAATTGTGCGGGATGTCCGGTTCTTTCCTTAGAACTGCGCTTTTCTCCTGTAGTGACTTTAGGAACTTCCCACACATCAGAAGGATTTTTACCGAGGGGATTACAACGATATTTACCATTTTTCTTTTGATTGGGATACTTAACGTTAGGGTCACGAATATTATCTAAGTTAAAAGTATATTTTTGGCAATTTTTGAGATAAAAAAGCCATTTTTCATTGCGAGGACTAAGACGATTTTTTGTAGAAACACCTGCCCCATATTTCCAGACAATTTCTTGTAAAAGATAAAAGGGAGACTTATCCCAAAGAAGATAGGGAATCGGAACACATAATCCCTTTTCTGGTACTTCTAAATAACCAACATTTAGCCACAAAGCACCGTTATCTTGAGTAATCTGATAAATTTGCCGCAGCCAATTAGCACACCAATCAACATAGTCATTGATTGAAAGAACTCGTTCATATTCTTTGCCAATATTATAAGGTGGTGATGTAACAGTGAGGTCAATTTTTATGTCACTATGAGATAGTTTAGACAAAAAGTCTGTGGCATCTCCTTGATAAAGAATAAAGCCGTTGTCCGAGTAAAAAGGTTGACCAAGATGACTAACCAGAATTTCTTTAAGAAAATTAAATTTGTTGGCTCTATCTTTTTCTAACTCTGGAGAAAATGGCTGTAGTAAGGAGGAAGGAGCAATCTGAGTTGATTGATGATCAACAATTCCCTCTGCTAGATAAGAGTTTTGTTCCTTGCTGGCAATTGGACGAGACTCATCTTCCCTAGACGATAGTTTTTTTTGTTTCCGCTGGGACTCTACAACCATAATCTCAAAGGACAGGTAAGTATTTTGATAGGTTTAATTATGCCCTTATTTTACCAAAATATCACTGGAGTTGTGCTTAATTTAATAACTTTTGTAATCATTCTCCTTCCCTTACCCTGGATGGGGGGGTAAAACCCCACCAAGAGTTAAAGATTGACTGATAAAGCAGCGAGTTTTCCTTGAAAAATCTCAACTGAGTAGATTGATAATTATCAGATGCACCCGAAAATTATCCCTAAAATGGTGGTAAATAACCCATGGCATTTTTGACTCGATCGAGGGTTTGATTGGCTACCGCTTCTGCTTTGAGACGACCTTGCCGCAAAACCGTGGCTAAATAATCTTTATCCTCTCTAATTTGGGCGTATTTTTCCTGAATAGGTTGCAGAGATTCTATGGTGACTTCTGTTAACATCGGTTTAAATTGTCCCCAACCTAACTCGGCACATTCTCCCCCGACTACCTCTTTACTTTTTCCCGATAAAATGCTATAGAGAGTTAATAAATTATGGCATTCGGGACGTTCTGGATCATCGAAAGTTAAACCCTTAACTAGATCGGTTTTACAGCGTTTAATTTTCTTGGCAATGACATCGGGACTATCGAGAATATTAATCCGACTCATCTCGGAAGGATCGGATTTAGACATTTTATTCCGGCCATCGGTTAAACTCATCACCCGCGCTCCTTCCTTGCGGATCATCGGATCAGGAAGTTTTAAAATTGGTTGTTTCGGTTGCCCAAAAAGATGATTAATTCTAACGGCTATATCGCGGGTTAATTCTAAATGTTGTTTTTGATCTTCTCCCACGGGTACTTTATCGGCATCGTAGAGTAGGATATCGGCGGCCATTAGCACGGGATAATCGAGTAAACCTGTGCCAACATTTTCCCCCTGTTTAATCGCTTTTTCTTTAAATTGAATCATATCGGTTAACCAATTTAAAGGGGTGATACAATTCAATAACCAAGTTAATTCCGTATGAGCTTTAACGTGGGATTGGACAAAGATAGTCGCATATTCTAAATCAATTCCGCAGGCTAAATATAAAGCGGCAATTGCTAAAGTATCCTCCGCAAGAGTGGCGGGATTATGGGGAACGGTGATCGCGTGTAAATCGACGACACAAAAGAAATTATCGTAGTCTTTTTGTCCCTCCACCCAATTGCGGATCGCACCGAGATAATTGCCTAAATGTAAATTGCCGGTTGGTTGCACACCAGATAAGATTCTTTGTTTACCCATAACTCCTGCGATCGCTTTTTATCATGATGTTATTGTATCAGTTTTTGCGGCTAATTTCATCCTAAATCCAATTGGGAAAAATCATTCTCAGATAATAATCCCGCACTGACAGGGGAATGCCTAAATAAATTGGTAGCCAATGGATAAAAGCAAAAGTTATCAAAATTATCAGCGAGCGCGAGCAATTTTTATAAATAGGACTGGAACTTTCTAAACCATCGGCTAAGAGCCAAGCTAGGGCAATCCAAGTGAAGCTATAGGCAGCCATATAATGATAGAGAAAGGTACAGCGACCAATTTTTAACCAGGGCAGCAGATTGGCAATATAGTTACAGATAAGATAGGCGGAAATTACTCGCTCTTTTCGGTTAAATAATCGACTAAAAACCACTAGAATCGCTCCCGTAGAAAACCACCACAAAAACGGATTTCCCATAGCGTGAACATCATAAATTTTATCACCTACTCTCTTAAAATAATAAGCCACAGGTCGCCCCATTACTAACCAACTATACCAGGGAGAACAATAGGGATGAACATCAGATTGATTACCCTTTATTTTCTGATGAAATGACCAAATTTCTTGATGTACTTGCCAAAAATTATATTGATGGTTGACGAGAAGATGAGGTATCCACAGCAAACTATAGGTAACTAAGGGAAAGACAATTAAGGCGATAAAAATGTACTCTAATCTCAGGTTAGTTGCCTTTGTCCAAAGATTATCTTTTGACTGCTCTTGATTCAATAATTTTATTAACCAAGCAATACCGATAAAAATAAATATTCCCAGTAAAAATCCTAAGCCATTCCATTTAATATTTGCCGCTAAACCGAAACAAACTCCCGATAATAATAACCAATTGAGTTTTGAATTTTTCTGGAGTGCTAATAAAAAAAATAATTGTCCAGACAAACCGAATAAAATTAAGTAAATATTATTGAGAGCATAGCGGGATTCCACCAGAAATAATCCGTCTAAACTGGCGAGAAAAGTTGTGATTAAAAATACAGTTTTTCTCCGAGTTAATTGATAAGCAATTGCGCCAATAATTAGGGTAATAAAAGAACCAGTGAAAGCATTTAACCAGCGATAACTAAAAGTTGAGCGCGGGGAACCTGTTAAATTATTAATGGTTTCAGGAGCGGCAGGAAAATGGGAACCAATCCAGATACTAATAGCAATTAAATATTGACTTAACGGTGGATGAGACTGGAAAAATTCTTTACCGATTAGATATTCATTGCCGTATTTAGCATAATAAACTTCATCGAAAACAAGAGTATTAAATTGACTGAGATTCCAGAATCTTATCGCCAGAGAAAATAAAAATATTGCTAGGATAGATAGGTTAAATTTGACTTGGGAATTCATGGAAAGACAATAGTTATTATAGCGGGGAATTTTCTGGTAACTGCGAGCGAAATTCTTTGACAGCAAGACGGGGATTAGGATGGTTGACATATTCGGCTAATAATTCTAAATTTAAATCCGGTAATAAAGCACTTTTAGGGATTAAAATATATTCGCCATTCTCTTGCAAAGAATAGATTTTTAACTGATTATCTTGCCAAAACCAAACCTCTTGAGTTCCCAATCTTTTATAAACTTCCAAGACTTTCAGGCTGCCACTGGTTAAAATTATTTCTATCGCCAAATCAGGAAACTCTTTTTCTGTAAATAAACAAAAACATTTGTCAGGTTCTTTCCCAGCTTCTTTTTCCTGTTTTCGCAACGTGGTGGAACCTAATCCCCAGAAATCAATTTCAGCATATTCTAAATAAGCTTCCACTAATCTACCGATATCTTCTTTGCTAACTTCGTGACGACGACTAGGAGCCATAATTTCTACCATTCCATCTAAGTAAGTAATGCGATAACTGGAACTATCTTCTAAATGTTTTAAGAGGGTTTCGTACTGTTGCCAATTAACCCCAGAAATTAACATTCTTTGTTCAGGATCATTAGCTTTTAACTCGAAACCTTCTAATCCTTGTAACCGAATCGTAGTCATCATAAAATTAATTACCTCATCTATTTTACTTAATTACTCAGGAAGACTTATTTTGATTTCTTCTGGCCTTAATTTTAGCGCGTAAAATCTTAACTTTATAGGGATCAGCATCTTTTCGCCACAGGATCTGATAGCCTTTGATTGTAGCACAATGCTCCTCTAAACATTTTTGCCAACCCTGTAAACGTTCGATCGCTTTTCTATCTTCTAACAATCCCCAATCCCTTTCTAATTTAGTTAAGCGAAGCAATTTATCATAGTTAGGATAATCCGCCGTTACTAAAAGCTCTTTTTCGTGTAGAATTGGCGGATTATTACTATCCCGATAATCGCGAAAACTAAAATCAGCCGAACCTAAATATACATCCATGCTAGTAGCTAAAATCGGATGGATTTCTGTCTCAAAATTAGGGTAATAGAGATAGGAAATTTTGGGTTGACGAAAGGATAAACGAATAACGTTAGCATTTTCTAACCGTCCGATAGTTTGACTAGCACAACCTTCATATAAGCGTAATAACATCGGTAATTTTTCCAGAATGCTAATATGAATAGTTAGGGAATAACGGGAAAGTTTGCCTAAAGAACTATTTTCACAAGTACGAGCGATCGCTGGCAGATTTCCCGCACTTATTAATACTTCTTCTGCTAAAGCGCAAGCATTGCGATAACTGCCAAATAAAGCTTTAAAATCGGCACGGGTAGCGGGGGATAATTCCCGTGCTTTCGGACATTGGCTAAATTGACTTAAAGCTAAATAAAGTAAAAGATCGGCGCGTCTTTTATCGGCAATTATCTCCCATTCTTCCGCTTCTGTTACTTGTAAAATCACTTGAAAAGCTCGTCTAAAAGTGCCAAATTCTGCCTTAATTTCTTCCTCTTGTAATAATTCTCCTGCAACGGGTAAACGTCCCTGCTGGCTATAAAATTCCATCAGGGGAGTTAATAAATCTTCGTAATCTTCAAAGCGTTTGAGATGGGTTTTAATTTTAGGAGTGGTAGTGCGGGAACGACATCTCGATAAACGAAAAGTTTCGGCTTTTTCTTCCTCTCGAAAAACTAGATAAACTCCCAAAGTTATCGGAATAGAATCAACCCCCAAAGTGCTATCAATATACTGTTTTAGTTCTTCCTGTTGATAGTATTTTTGAAAGGTATTGCGACGGGTTATAATTCCATCTTCATAAGCCATTAAACCCCGTTCGCTATCATCAATTAGAATCTGTGCTGAAACAATTAAAACTTGACGGGTTAATTGCCAAGCTTTTAATAAGGCTTCCTGCCGTTCTTCGGCAGATTCAATAACATTAATTACATAGCCTAAATTAACAATATCAGATTCAATTAAAGGACTATCGGGACGATAATAAGGATCCCAACCTTCACTTTGATAACCCTGTTCAGCTATGCGTTCTATATCACCTCCATAACCACAACCGTAATCAAAAAAAGTGGTTTCAAGAAGGAATAATCCCGCCGCTAATGCTAATCTTGTCGGACGAGAAAGGGTTTTGCGAACAAGAGCGGCTTTGTGGCGATCAATTATTATCGATTTTTCCTTTTGTCCCTCTAGATTACAAACTAAATAATCTCCTGCAAAATCAAGGTGATGCTTTCTTAAAAGCCGTTGCCATTCCTGTTTAGTACCGATGGGATAAGAACTGTTTAAAAGTCCTAAAGCACTCTCTATTTTTGTGAGATGTTCGAATTCTTGATAAAGGGGATAGTCCCTAGTCACAAAAGTTTCTTTTCGGTGTAAAATGGGCGGATTATCAGCATTTTGATAATTCCATTCACTTAAGATTAATGTCCCCATATCTACCACTAAACTTTTAGTTAAAGCTGGGTGAGGTTCCCGATCAAAATCGGGATAAAAAAGATAGGATATTTTCGGTTTATCGGTGCTAAATTTAATTATTGTTGCCTCAGATAAATGCTGATTAATTCTTGCTTGTTGTTCGTAATTCTGGAGAATAGGATCAAGTTGATGTAATGCTTCTCGATGAACATAAAGCGCCCCCGGTAATAGTTTACCGATGGGACTAACTTGACACAGTTGCACGATTACGGCGAAATTATCAGCCATGGCAATTAATCTGTCTAATAACAAATTCTAGAGACAGAAAAAACTAAATAAATCTAGTTAAATGAACCCGATAGCGCTCTTTTTTTGTCACAGTAACCTCACCCACTTCTAAACGACCTTTTCCCCGAAAAGAAATCAAATCACCGGTTTTAACATTATAACTAGATTGACTGATATCTTTCCAGTTAACTCGCACATCCCCGGCACTAATTGCTTCGGCCATTTTACTGCGAGAAACGCCAAAACCCGCCGAGGCGATCGCATCTAAACGTAAGGAAGCTTCCACGGTATTAATTTCTTTTTTTTGCGGTGGTCTAACTTTTAATTCCGTCAAAGGAATCGGGCTAGTTTTCACGGGAACCGAACGCACTTGTCGCAAATTAGCACATAAAAAATCTGCCAATTCAGGCACTACAATCGCCTGCGCTCCTCGCTCACCTAAAACGATTATATCGCCGACTTTTTCCCGGACGATCCCTGTCCCCAACATCGCCCCTAAAAAATCCCGGTGGTTAGCGGTATCAAAAAGAAAATTACCGGCAATATCAAGGGCAGATAGGGGAATATCTGTTACTGCCAAAGGTAGATCAACTCTAGCAATACCCAGGCGCTGTCTTTCTGCTTGGGGATAACCACCCCATTTTTCCATTGACACATCGGTTAAACGCTGAAAAACCCGTTCTACTTCCGCTAAAACCGCGGGAGAAAGAAAGTCTGTCACCGTCACTTCCCAAGTCTTGATCGCTTGTTCGGCTTTATCAATAACTTTCGCTATCTCCTCGCGATTTTCGACACCCTTTAGTAATTCTTCTCTCGGTAACATTGTTTTCTGGTAATTAATCAAAAATTCTTAGGAAAAAATCAAATGACCGATAACTTATTCCCGATAACCGTTCACTGTTCTAGGGCGTATCCTTGCAGATTTTCGGGGTTAAATTGACGGAGGATAAGAGTCGCTTGATTTTTCAAGTTTTCGGAACCCTGCACGACAATAATATATTTTCCAGCACCGAGACGATTACGATAGGGAAGTGCATCGCCACTGCCGGACGACAAACCCACGCCACCACCGACGAAAATACTGCCCATCGCCCCCCCAATCGCCCCAGCAATGCCGCCAACAATATGATTGCCCGGTTCTCCGGCCCAATCAAAGGTATGCAATCCCGTAATCAGGTTAAAAAGGTAGCCACCGGCAAAACCGAAGGGAATTAGCCAAAAAGCCATGAGAGTAGCCCGTTTTTTGGCCTGTTGGAAGGGATCGATCAAACCGAACTCATCGGCACTTTTATAGCCGCGACCGAGAATGGTCACTTGAGATTGGGGAATTCCCGCTTTTTCGAGGGCAACGGCAGCTTCTTCTGCTTCTATGCGATCAGCTAACACGGCAATGAGATAATTCATATTCTCCAACTTTTCAGGCTATCTTCATCTCCTATTGTAAGGATTTTCGGGACTGAAAAGCCGCTCGATCGAGAAAATATGCAAGAGGATGGCAAGAAATTACTCTATTTTGGTGATTTCTGGCAATAATTGACCCTAAAGATCAAGAGAAAGGACATTTTTTCACCAAAAAGAAAGCCCCATTTTGGCTCAACCTAGAAGGACAGCCACAATCACTACTATAGACCAATTAAGTGGGTGGGTGGAATTAAATATAAGATGAACGTAGGTTGGGTTGAAGCATGAAACCCAACGCCTGATTATGTTACGCTACCGCTAACCCATCCTACAAATAATTGTGCCTCCCTACTTAGGGTCTGCTGAATAAATCTAAAAACCTTGTTGGATAAGAATTTTAGACTTTTTTCCCATCAAAAAGTGCCAGACCTTGGGGTGATCGGGGGGGAAATTTAGGCACTTTTTCCCTGAAAATTAGGTAATTGACCCCCTG